>JACRHQ010000108.1 GCA_016217585.1 Candidatus Omnitrophota bacterium
CCAGGCGGATTACGTGGAGGAAAAGACCCCCCAGGATTTGATTTACGGGTCGCTGCGCGGGATGCTGTCTTCCCTTGACCCGCACAGCCAGTTCCTGGACCCGGATGAATATAAGGAACTCAAAACTGAGACGGAAGGCAAGTTCGGAGGCCTCGGCATCGAGATCTCCATTAAAGACGGACTCCTGACCATTATTACCCCGCTGGAAGACACCCCCGCTTGGCGCGCCGGCATCAAGGCGGGCGACCGTATCGTCAAGATCGAGGATGAGTTGACCAGGGACCTGACGCTTGGCGACGCCGTCAAGAAATTGCGCGGGAAGCCCGGTGAGCAGGTGAAAATCACGGTCCTTCGCGACGGGGAATCCAAACTCCTTGATTTCACGATTGTCCGCGAAATCATCCAGATCCAGGACGTGAAAAATACCCAGATCCTGGAGGACCGCATCGGCTATATCCGTTTGACCGAGTTCCGGGAGGATTCGGCCGCCGCCTTTCGAAAAGCCCTGGATGAATTGACCAAACAGGGGGCGGACAGCCTTATCGTTGATCTGCGCAATAACCCCGGCGGGTTGCTGAACGTCGCCATTGATATCACGGAAGAGTTCGTGGCCGACGGCCAGACGATCGTCTCCACCCGCGGAAGGCGGACTTCGCAGGATACGATTACGCGTTCGACCAACAAGACGCATCTGATCGACTGGCCGATGGTCGTCCTGGTCAATGAAGGGAGCGCCTCGGGAAGCGAGATCCTCGCCGGGGCCCTGCAGGACAACAAACGGGCGATCATCGTGGGGACGAAATCCTTCGGCAAGGGGTCCGTGCAGTCCGTCATCCCGCTGCCGGACGGTTCGGGGTTACGGCTGACGACCAGCAAATACTTTACGCCGTCGGGACGCTCCATCCACGGGATAGGGATCACCCCTGATATTGTGGTGGAGTTCAAGCCTCCTGCCGAGAAGCCGGAGGAAGACGAGTCCAGGAAGGTTGAAAAGATTTTTGAAGGCGTTAAAAACCAGGACGAGCAAGGCCAGGTGACCCCGCCGCAAGACAACAAGGAAGCGGAGATCCATGAGAGGCTGCTCAACGATAATCAGGTCCAGGCCGCTATCAGCGTTTTGAAAGGGATCAGGGTCTACAAAAATTTTACACAACAGGCGGCCGGCCCGGCGGTTGCCGTGTCCGCGCCATGAATGTTCTTGGCATTGAAACTTCGTGTGATGAGACGGGGGCGTCTGTCGTGCGCGACGGACGAAATATCCTGTCGAATGTCGTCGTTTCCAGTTTAAATGAACATCGCCGTTACGGCGGCGTCATCCCGGAGGTCGCTTCTCGAAGACAACTGGAGTGCGTTTACCCCGTGGTCCAGCAGGCCCTGGACGAAGCGGGATTGAAGCTCCGGGATATCGACGCGGTCGCGGTCACCCGGGAGCCGGGGTTGATCGGGTCGCTGTTGGTCGGGATATCGTTCGCCCGGGCGCTAAGTTTCGCGCTGGACAAACCTTTGGCCGAGGTCGACCATATCCAGGCGCATGTGTACGCGAATTTCCTGGGAGAGAAGCAGCCGGAACTGCCGGCGGTCGGGCTGGTCGTCTCCGGCGGGCATACCAGTTTATACCAGGTGCGGGACCCCCACTGTTTCCGGCTGTTAGGCCGGACGCTGGACGACGCCGCGGGGGAAGCCTTTGACAAAGTCGCCCGGCTGCTTGATCTGGGGTATCCCGGCGGGCCGGCGATCGACCGTCTGGCCGCGACGGTGTCCCAAACGGATTTATCGTTTAAATGCGCCGCGCTGGAAGGGACCCTGGATTTCAGTTTTAGCGGGATCAAAACGGCTGTCCTGTATCACCGCAGGAAATTCCAGGGCATAGACCCTTATCCGGTGGCCGAAGTCGCGCGCGCTTTTCAAGACAGCGTTGTTGAGAATCTGGTTGAAAAGTCGTTCGCGGCCTGCCGGAAACTCAGGACAAAGACCCTTCTGGTCGGCGGCGGCGTGGCCGCCAACTCGGCCCTGCGCCGGCGGCTGGAATCGGAATCGGGGCGAGCGGGGGTCGACATCTATTTCCCGGCGCTGCCGCTGTGCATGGACAACGCCGCCATGGTCGCGGGCCTGGGGTTCCATTGTCTAAATTAGTCCCTCGTCGGGGAAGAAAGGGAGGTTCACATGCTTGGTTTCTGGGACACATTGTTGCGGGTTATCCTGTCGGTATTCCTGAGCGGCATTATCGGTATTGAACGGGAATTCCGCCAGAAAGGGGCCGGGCTGCGCACGCATATCCTGGTCGGATTGGGGTCCACGCTCATCGTATTGACTTCCATATATATTTTTGATATATACAGACCGATCGCCATCTTTGACCCGACCCGGATGATCAGCGGTATTGTGACCGGCATTGGATTCTTGTGCGCCGGCACCATCATCCAGGCGGAATCACGGGTCATGGGGTTGACGTCGGCGGCCGTGTTGTGGATCGTCTCGGGTGTCGGCATCGCCGTCGGCGCCGGGCATTATTCAGCGGCGATCATCGTTTCATTTGTCGTATTTTTTGTCCTGGTCGGCCTGCGTTCGTTTGAGTTAAAACTGGCCCAGCGATTAAAACATGACAGTCCCGCGGGACACCACCATAAATAAGAAGGATAAGGAGCAGCGCATGGGTTTTGGGGTACGCAAGGAGAACAGGTCGTTTGAGGAAGGCAGCCGCGTTGAAATCAATCCGCCGATGCAGGGCAATGTCGTGTTCAGGGAGCGGCCGGTCGACCTGCATATCAACGGAAGATTCAAGGGCAGCCTCGAGTTTTGCGGCACGTTGACGGCCGGTGAACAGTCCGAACTGGAAGCGGATATTTCAGGAGACAACGTCATTATCCTGGGGAAGGTCAAAGGCGACATTAAAGCCCACAAGCTCCTCGTCCTTATGCCGACGGCGGTCGTCTACGGCAATATCTCGGCGCCGAAACTCAACATCGTGGAAGGCGCGGTTTTCCAGGGCAATTGC
>JACRHQ010000106.1 GCA_016217585.1 Candidatus Omnitrophota bacterium
GAGAATTCAGCGGATGCGTCCCGTCTTTAAATTCTTCGGTATCAGGGATGCCGTCTCCGTCGAGGTCGTTCGTCTTTGACAAGGCCCCGGCCAGAAGTTCCGGCCGCTGCCTGAGTTCCAGGATTTTCTCTTTCCCCAACTGGTTTAAGATTGAGTTGCCGAAGTCGTTGAGGATGGGGCTTTTGACTCCAGCCCCGGGTTTGAGCGCCTGACGGGCCAACCCCAGCGCGTTGAGTTCGTCCTGGTTCAGACTGCCGATTTGCCCGGGCTTTAATCCTTCCGGCCCGTCGGAATGCCTGTGGCACATCGCGCAGTTGACCGAACGCCCCGATACTCCCTTTGAATAACGTTGAAACTCAGGGTGCGCGAAAACCGGCGTTACCCGAATAAACGTTGCTAAAATGATAATAACGAGCAATCTCATTACTTGAGCCCCTTGAACATTTCATATATTAATTGACCAAAAAGCGTTATGACAATCAGATAAGCCGCCATGATCCAGGCGATGATCGAAAGGACCTTGCGGCTGGTGTTTTTAAAAATCCACGGGACGAAAAAGATCCCCGCGCCCGCGACGGTCATCCCCAGCATAACCACCCAAAACGGCAAGATCTCCAGCGGATAATAAACAAAATAGAAGTACCACTCCGGCTTGATCCCCTCGGGGGTAGAGCCCAGCGCGTCGTACGCTTCAAACAAAGGGTATGAATAAAAAGACTCAAAAGGAAGACAAAGCGACAAGATAAAGACGACCAAAAACACAGCGCCCCAGAGCCAAAGATCCTTCAGGATAAAAAACGGAAAGAAACGTTCTTTTTTATCGGACGGCGTGTCAACCCCCTGACTCATGCCATGAAGCTGGACCATAAGAAGGTGAAGACCTATGACGCCCATGAAAAAAAGCGGCAATATGACAACGTGTAACGCATAAAAACGACTTAACGTTGCCTGGCCGACTGAAACTTCTCCCTGGATGATCTCCTTAATATAAGACGGGAGTGCGGCCAGGCCTCCGGGCAGATAATGCCCTGCCTCCTCAATAGACTGCAAGACGACCTTGGTCGCGTTAACCGCGATCTGATGCCACGGGAGAAGGTATCCGGTAAAACCAAACGCGAATGTTAAAATCAGAAGCAACGAACCGCTTATCCAGGTCATTTCCCGGGGGCGGGCGAAGGCTTTCATCGCAAACGACGTTATCAAATGCACCAGCAGGCAAAGGATCATGCAGGAAGAGGACCATGTGTGCAAATTCCGGACCAGGAAGCCGCTTTTGACGAAAAAGGTGATATATTCCACTGAGGCGTGCGCGTCGCTGACCGTCGGCTGGTAATAGAATAAAAGGAAAACACCCGTCACAAGCTGGATCAAAAAAAATAAAAGGGTCAGCCCCCCCGTATAATAAGCCCAGCTCATGCGGTGGACCGGGACTTCCTTCCTGGTCACCATGTGTTCGAAGTTCAGGTTATAAAATGGGATCCGTTCAGAAAAAAAATCGGCTATTTTCAAAAATCCATTTTTTCGGTTACTCACTCTTTCTCTCCTCAACTAAAACGCTTGACGATAAACAGCAGGCTCTTTTCCGCCTGGGATGGATCAACCGCCCCTTCACGCCTTCCTTCCGGGTCCTGCGCCACCAGCAAATTCCCCTGCTCGTCTTTTAAGGCCCAGCCTAAATGAGGCAACGGTGATTTTGCCGGTGACCCGGGGGTCGGCTGCCCCGTTTTTATGTCAAAATAAGAAATATGACACGGGCAAAGGATCCGTCCCTGGCCGTCCAGATCTTGCCCGACGGTACAGCCCAGGTGCGTACATTTAGCGGATATAAGGACCGGCAGTCCCCGTTCATCGCGGAACGCAAGCGCCGGCCTCATCTGGTAATCAATAAAATATTTTCCCCTGGCACTCGAAAGATCGGAAAGCTTGGCAACGAAAATACTGTCCTTGTTCATCCGCTCGAGTTCCAGCTCCCGCTCGGCGGCGGACTGTTACAGTCGATGCAGCTTTTGGGACAAGATATGCGATTCCTCGGCGTTGGTCAGGTCCTGTTTAAGAAAATACCGGAAAAACTTGTCCAGGACACCCAGGGATAAAAGCGCGGCCGAGGCCCCCGCGCCCACCGCGGCTTTGAGGAACAAACGTTTTTCATTATCAAACTGGATTTTTTGTTCAAAACGGACTTGAGAGCGTGAACTGTTCCAGACGACCTTTTGGGGAGATCTGACGAAGTAACGCAACGGCACAGAAAAAACGTGCACAAGACGCGTGAAGGGGAAGAACATGATTAATATCCAGGCCGACGCGATATGCAACTTTACAAACGGGGGCATCTCTTTCACAAACGAAGCATCGGGTTGCAGTAAAAATATGCTGTGGATATATGGGCCCAGCACCCCCGGCGCCCAGGCCGCGCCCCAGCGGTGAAACAGGGCGACGGCAAGACCCGTCGAAACCTGGAAGATCAAAATCAGTAAAACCACCACATCCAGGTGGCTGGTCACCGCCTGGAGCCTGGCATCGACAAAACGGCGGATCAAAAGGATGACCAGCCCCAGCAGGGAAAGGAACGCCGCGAAAACCCCCAGCGCTTCCACACTAAAAAGAACGGCGGGAACGGACACCAGGGCCGCCCAAAGTCCCGGGACACAGAACGCCAGGATATGCCCCGACAGGATTATGATGATGCCGATATGCCACGGCATGGACGCCCAGGCCAGCCACCGGTTCTCCAGAAACTGGGTCGACAGCGACGAATACGAAAAAGCGCCTAATTTATAGCGGACCAGGGACCCGACCGTCAAAAACAACATGGCCGCGTAAGGCAGCCCCACAAACAGGAACAAATCAAACATGAGCTTTCTCCCTTTCCATCAAAAGAGCCTGGACCGCCTTCAGGACAAGCGCATAGGAATTGCCGCACTTTTCAAGCCCGCGGATCATCTTGGGGAGCGCCGGTAGAATACACATGGACACAAGCTCGGCCCACTCCTCGTCTTCGAAGATTTCGTTGTTTTTCAACACCAGCGCCAGATGGTCGGGCAGTTCCGTCATTTCAAACCGGTTGTGTCTTTCATAGACGGTTTTGAGTCCCGTCATCAGCTCCGCGCGCTTGAAGCTTTCCTCGCCAAAAAGGTGCACACTCAAATAAAGCGGACACTTCGGCATTACGTCAAAGGTCCGCACATAATGTTCCTGCCGCATCCAGGGCTCCATCGCGTCCATCTCGGCGGAGAAACCATGTAAAAAAGCCGCGGCCGCTTCAGATCCGGATTCGACCGCGACTTCCGCCGCCCGCGCGATGTCCCGGGGACCATCGCCGGGATATTCCAGGAACGATCCCAGCCGGCCGCACAGTTCTCTTTTTAAATCCTGCGTCTTCACTAAGGCCCTCTCTCTGGTTTATTCGTCTGCCCCAGACCGCACGACCCTTTGCACTTGTCGGGGCTGCAGGTTGTTTTTTCGACACTCTCTTCCCTCTGGATCGGCGGCATCATGAAGCGGTCTTCGGGGCCGGGAAGGGCGGTCAACGCGTGGATCGCCCGCGCCTGGGCTTCGCTGATCCCGGCATCCCTTAATATTTTCTTGAGCCGGTCGGGTTCAATATCTCCCAGCGTCGAAGAACGCTGGAAGAATCGCACCGCCAGCAGCCTTTTCATCGCCTCGCGGACCGGCTCGATATTTCCCGCGCTGAACAACATCGCCAGATATTTCATCGGCAAACGGGCTTTATCGATGGAGGTGAACACCGTATCGGCGTCATGCTCATAAATGTTGCTTTCGCTGCGGCCCATCACCGGCAATAACGGCGGCACGTAATAAAGCATCGGCAGTGTCCGGAACTCGGGATGGAGCGGCAGCGCCAGTTTCCATTCGCAGACATATTTGAACACCGGCGACCGCTGTGCCGACTCGATCCAGCCCGGGCTGATGCCGTTTTTTTGCGCTTGAGCGATGACTTCGGGGTCATGGGGGTCCAGGAGCACGCTTCGCTGGGCCTCGACCAATCCCTCCTGGGGCGCTTTCATCGCTTCTTCGATCCTCTCGGCATCGTAAAGCATCGCCCCCATGTAACGGATACGCCCCACACAGGTGTGGAAACAGGCCGGCGGCTGTCCGGTCTCCACCCGGGGGTAACAGAGGATACATTTTTCCGATTTGCCGGTTTTCCAGTTGTAATAAACCTTTTTATACGGGCAGGCCGTGACACAGGCGCGCCACCCCCGGCATTTGTCCTGGTTGACGAGCACGATGCCGTCCTCGCCACGCTTGTAGAGCGCGCCCGAAGGACACGAGGCCACGCAGGACGGATTGGCGCAATGGTTGCAGATGCGCGGCAGATACATCATGGAAATGCGCTCGACGCTGAAGAGCATCTCTTTTTCATCCGGCGTCAACGCTTTGAAGTTGGGATCGTTTTGGGCGTAGAGTGGTGAACCGGAGAGGTCATCGTCCCAGTTTGGGCCGGCTTCGATATGGATCGGCTCACCGGTGATCTGGGAAACGGGGATGGCCGTGGGCTGGTCTTTGGACAAAGGCGCGTCAAAAAGGTCCTGGTACCGGTACGTCCA
>JACRHQ010000109.1 GCA_016217585.1 Candidatus Omnitrophota bacterium
CACGTTGTCACCGGGGCGGCAACGCTGGGGGTTTCCATCTTGCTGCTTTTACGGGCGTCGCCGCTGTCGTGGGCTGAATTTGTGAAATCTGTCCGGGAGTCATGATGAAGAAAAAAAATATCGTCAGCGCGTATCTGGAATTGACCAAGCCGAGGATCGCTTCCCTGGTCCTGGTCTCTTGTGCCTTGGGTTTCTTCTTAGGCGGGCACGGGATCCATTCCTGGCCGCGTTTTGTCATGCTGTTAGTGGGGGTTGCCCTGGTGAGCGGGGGGTCCGGCACGTTGAACCATTATCTGGAAAGGGAGTATGACGCCAAAATGTTGCGTACGCGCAACCGCCCGATCCCTTCCGGGGTCATCGCCCCCGCGGACGCGCTTGGTTTCGGCATTGTCTTGATCTTGTCCGGAGTTCTTATCCTGTATGTAAAAATCAACATGTTAACCGCCTTCCTTGGTTTGCTCACCTCGTTTCTCTATATCATGGTCTATACGCCGATGAAGAGGGTCAGCTGGCTTAATACGACGATCGGCGCGGTCCCCGGGGCCATCCCGCCGCTGGGGGGGTGGGCGGCGGCAACCGGACACCTGGATTTTTCAGCCGGTATTTTGTTCCTGATCCTGTTTTTGTGGCAGCACCCCCATTTTTATTCGATCGCCTGGATGCTCAAGGATGATTACGCGCGGGCCGGATTTAAAATGCTGCCGGTCCTCGAACCCGACGGGCGGTCAACCTTCTCGTTGATCCAGTCGTTTTCCGGGATGCTGGTCGTCGCCTCGCTGATCCCGGCCGTGATCGGTTTGTCCGGCCATATTTACGCGTTCGGCGTGGGGGGCGCCGGCGTTATTCTCTGGAAGATGGGCAGGAGGCTGGCGGAAACCCGATCACTGGAAGATGCCCGTAACCTTCTCAGGGCGACCGTTTTTTATCTTCCCGTCTTGTTCTTCTTGATTGTTGTGGACCTTCCCGTTTAACTCCGGTATGGTTTCCTGCTTCCCGACGCTCTACGTGTTTTGACGCGCCATTCCCTGTCTGCGTTCAAAGATAACCCTTCGCAGGAATCGCAGGAATTTCTTTTCCCTTTCCCAGAAAAACGGGAACTGTCCGAATAAAAATCCAAAAACAAGCAGGTTGATTTGGTACGTCGGGAATACGACCGCCAGCCAGGCAAGGGATTTGAGGATAAACGGTGTTTGGGCCGTGATCCCCAGGGCGTGAAAGACAGGTTTCCTTACCCACATGATGGCCATGCCCGCCAGGGAAAAAACGGTCATGATTTTGACCAGTCCAACGGTGGTCTGGACGTTGTATTTTGTTTTCATGCGTTGGAGGAAATTGGGTCGGCTCATCACTGTACGACGACAGGAAAGATTATTTTTTGGGTGGCACCAGGGGTTCTTTCTTCTCGGTGATGACGGGAAGGTCTTTGGCTTTCTCCTTATTGAGGGCGACGTAACTTTTCCATTTTTCCGGGACGTCGTCCTCGACGTAGATGGCCTGGACGGGGCATTCAGGGATGCACGCGCCGCAGTCGATGCAGACTTCGGGGTCGATCACGAGCATCTCGGCGTCTTCATGGAAACAGTCCACCGGGCAGACGGTGACGCAGTCCGTATATCGGCATTTTACGCAAGGTTCACAAACAACATGGGCCATCGCAAAACCTCCTCCATTAGAACACGGTTATAGGGAAATTCACCCGATAAATGACACGTATAGTAATAGCATATTGGCGGATAATTTCAAGTGGATTTTTCATTCCTCGGAATAATTCTTTTAAAATTTTGTCCGCGCATATTGACTTCCCGGGAATGTTTTATATAATACAGTTTCCTGTTTGTTGAAGGCTGGAATTCATATGAACGCAAAGCTTAATCCTAAAGAGGTTCAGAAGATTTTGAGGACCGGGCGTGGATCGTATACGATCTTTTCGCTTGAGAAGACGGCACGCCTCGGCATCGGGGATCCCCGCCGTCTGCCGTTTTCGATAAAGGTCCTTCTTGAAAGCGCCCTGCGGCATTACGATGATTACCAGATAACTTTTCAGGATATCCAGTCTATTCTGGGCTGGTCGCCGGTCCCCCGGGAAGCGAAGGAGATTGCCTTCAAGCCCGGGCGGGTCATTTTGCAGGATTTTACCGGAGTGCCCTGTGTCGTGGATCTGGCGGCCATGCGCGCCGCGATGAAACGCCTCGGCGGCGATATCCGCAAAATCAATCCCCGGGTGCCTTGTGATCTGGTCATCGACCATTCGGTGCAAGTGGACGCTTTCGGCACGAAGGGCGCGCTTCAGAAAAACGTTGCCCTGGAATTCAAACGCAATAAGGAACGTTATGAGTTCCTCAAATGGGGTCAGAAGGCGTTCAAGAATTTTCGGGTTGTACCGCCGGCAACGGGGATCGTCCATCAGGTCAACCTCGAATATCTCGCGCAAGGGGTTTTAAAAACCAAGGCCGGCCGGACCACCGTGATTTATCCCGACAGCCTTGTGGGAACGGACAGCCATACGACGATGATCAACGGTTTGG
>JACRHQ010000110.1 GCA_016217585.1 Candidatus Omnitrophota bacterium
ATCCGCCAGGCGCGGTCGTCGGTCACCTCCGCGGCTTCAGTCAATTTCCGGGCAAGCTTGTCGTCGCTGGCCACAAGGCCGGTGTAATCGTGCCCCAGCGCGACGACGCAGGCACCCGTCAAGGTCGCGATGTCGATCACGCGCGCCGGCTTGTAATTTTTGATGATGTAGGACATCGCATCCGCCAGAACAAGCCGGCCTTCGGCGTCGGTATTCCCGATCTCCACGGTTTTGCCCGAATAGCCACGGATGACGTCGCCGGGTTTGTAGGAGAGCGCGTCAATGGCGTTTTCCGCCATGACGCAGGCGAAAATAACGTTTTTTTTAAGATTAAGGGCAATGGCGTTTTTGAGCGTGCCCACAACTGCCGCGGCGCCGCTCAGGTCCTGGCGCATGGTCTCAATGTGGCCGGTCGGCTTGAGGTTCAGCCCGCCGGTGTCGTAGGTCATCCCTTTGCCGATCAGCGCCGTGTAATCGCCGTCTTTGGCCGCGCCCTTGTAGCGCGCGATGATCAGCCTGGGTTCTTTTTTGCTCCCCTGGTTGACGGCCAGATGAAGCCCCAGGCCGTATTTCTCCATTTCTTTTTTATTGAGGACCTCCAGCGAAATGTTTGATTTGCCTTTGATCAGGGCGCGGACCGTTTTTTCGAAATAGGTCGAGGTGATGGTGTCCGCGTTGTCGTTGACCAGATCGCGGGTGAGATTGACGCCTTCGCAAACCGTCACGGCTTCTTCATATTCGCGTTTGGGCGCCGCGGCCAGAAAGATATGTTTTTTAGCGACGGTTTTGTCGTTTTTATCCGGGGTCTTGTATTTTGCCCAGGAATAAGTCCCGATCAGCGCGGCCTCGATCACCGCCTTGATAACTTCGTCTTTGGGTTCGTGGACGATGACCTCCACCTCTTTGACTTTTTTCAGATAGGCGGACAACAGGGCGCCGCGCACGGTCGAGCGTAACGCCGTCGTGTTTGAATCGTTTTTCTTGCCAACACCTACGAGGAGGACGATTTGTTTGCCGTTGATGATCGGAAATAACTGGCCGTTGTCCGCGGAAAACTGGTCCGCGTCCAGGACGTGCCGGATGCTGTCTTGTAGTGATTTCGGAAGAGCCGAGAAACTGCGGTTTTTAGCCTGTTCTTTATCGACCATGACCAGGGTCGCCTCTTTGTCGAACTTCGCGGGATATCTGAATCGGATCACGTCACTGCCCCTTTCGTTGCTGAATTGGAACATAGTCTCTTTGTTTCTGCCCGACGTAGATCTGGCGCGGGCGCCCGATCTTCGTTTTGGGGTCTGCCTTCATTTCTTTCCAGTGCGCGATCCAGCCCGGCATGCGGCCGATGGCGAACATGACCGGGAACATGACGGCAGGGATCCCGATCGCCTTGTAGATAAGTCCGCTGTAAAAGTCCACGTTGGGATAAAGTTTTCGTTCTTTGAAATAGTCGTCTTTAAGGACGGCCTCTTCGAGCCGGACCGCGATGTCCAGAAGCGGGTCCTGGATGCCCAGGGTGTTCAGGAGTTCATGGGCGCGCTGTTTGATGATCTTGGCGCGCGGGTCGTAATTTTTGTACACGCGGTGGCCGAACCCCATTAAACGGTAATTGCTGTCGGGGTCTTTGGCCTTGTCGATGAATTTCTGGATGTTCCCTTTCTCTTTCTGGATTTCTTCCAGCATAAAGACGACTTCCTGGTTGGCGCCGCCGTGCAGCGGGCCCCAGAGCGCGCACACCCCCGCCGAGACGGAGGCATAAAGGTTGGCCCAGGAGCTCCCCACCAGCCTGACCGTCGAGGTGCTGCAATTTTGTTCGTGGTCGGCGTGGAGGATGAGGAGGGTCTGGAGGGCGTCCACGACGGCCTGTTCGATCTTGTATTCTTTTTTAGGCGTGGAAAACATCATGTGCAGGAAATTCGGGATATATTTAAGGTCGTCGCGCGGGGGGATCAGAGGTTTGTTGACGGATTTGCGGTGGGTATAGGCCGAAATGGTGCGTACTTTGGAAAGGAGCTGTGCCGCCATCAACTCGATCTCTTCCCCGGACGGTTCTGTTTTAAGGAGTTCCGGATAATAGCCCGCAAGCGAACAAACCATGGCCGATAAAAGTCCCATCGGATGTCCGGCGGCCGGATATCCGGCAAAAAAATTGAGCATTTCTTTGGGCAGGGAGGCGTGTTTTGTAAACGACGCCGCGAATTTTTCCAGTTGTTTCCGGGTCGGGAGTTCGCCGGTGATCAAAAGATAGGATGTTTCAATAAATGTGGATCTCTCGGCAAGCTGCTCGATGGGGATCCCCCGGTAGCGCAGGATCCCCTGTTCGCCGTCCAGGAAAGTGACGGCGCTGGTGCAAGCGGCCGTATTGCCGAACCCGCTGTCGAGGGTGATGTAAGAAGTTTTGTTGCGCAGCGTTGAGATGTCGATGGCTTTTTCGTTCTCGGTGCCGGTGATGACCGGAAATTCGTGGGTCTGTCCGTTGATCGTGATACGCGCAGTTTCTTCCATAGGTTCCCTTTCAGCCGATATCCTCGACGCGCAGGTTGTCATATTTTTCCTTGATCTCACGGATCTCGGGCAAGATCTCCAGGAACCGGGTGACCAGCCTGGGTTCGAAGGAAACGCCGCTTTCTTTCTTGATCTCATCAATGGCCTCTTCCGCCGGCCAGGCTTTTTTGTAAGGCCGTTCGCTGACCAGGGCGTCGAACATGTCGCAGAGACCGCAAATCCGTCCCACCAGGGGGATCTGTTCTCCTTTAAGGCCGCGGGGGTATCCGGAACCGTCCCATTTCTCGTGATGGGTAAGGGCGATCTCCTTGGCCATCTGCATGACCTTGGCCTTGCTGCCGGAGAGCAGCGAATATCCGACGGTGGCGTGGGTTTTCATGATTTCACGTTCGCTGTTGTTCAGGCGGTCGCGTTTCAGGAGTATGCTGTCCGGGATGGACACCTTGCCGATATCGTGCAAGGCGCTGGCGACTTGCACGGTATCGCATTCTTCCTTGCTGAAGCCGAGTTTGGCGGCAAGCGCGGCGCAATAATAACTCATGCGCAGGATGTGCAGCCCCGTCACCCTGTCCCGGAATTCCGCTATGCGCGCCAGCCGGTGCACCATGTCCAGCTGGGCCTCATACAGGTCCTGGGTGCGTTTGAAAACTTTGTCTTCCAGGAGTTTATTCTGGTTGCGCATCTGGTCGTAGAGGATGTGGGTTTCAATGATGTTGCGGATGCGGATGATGACCTCGACCCTGTCGTAAGGTTTGTTCAGGTAGTCCCTGGCCCCGGCTTCCAGGGCGAGGTAGCGTATGTCCGCGCCCCCCACCTGGGTAAGGACCAGGATCGGGATATATTCCTCCCCCTCGGTCTCCCTGAGCTGGGTCATGACCTGGAAGCCGTCGAGGTAGGGCATGTTTAGATCGAGGATGACCGCGTCAGGGCGAAGTTTTTTATAAGCCTCCTTGACGTCCCGGGAGTCGTAAACGGAGGTGATGGCCTGGTAGCCTGCCTTGCGCAGGATTTCTTCCAGGATGCGGGCGCTGACCGGCTGGTCGTCGACGATGAGGATTTTCGCGGACAATATTTTTTCTTCCGTGATCATGGCTCCCTCCGGTTAAAGAATTTTGGCAGCGTTTTGTCAAACTGATGAAAGAACGCGTAATCCGTCGAATCGCTGCGGATGGGCGTCACCGTGACGAAATTGCGGTGCAGGGCGTTGGAGTCCATCCGTCCGTCTTTTCCGCCCAGCGGCATCCGGCCGGTCATCCAGTGGTATTCGCGCAAGTTCGGGTCCTTGCGTTTGCGAAACGTCCCGTGGATCGGCGCCATCCCCTGATACGTCAGCTTAAAACCCTTGACGCGGGAAGGTTTCACGGCGGGGACGTTGACGTTCAAAAATGTTCCTTTGGGGATGCGGGATGTCGCGACGAGCGTCGCCAGGCGCGCCCCGCAGTGTGCCGCATAGGAGAAATCCGGGTTGAGAAATGTCGCCAGCGACATCGCGATCGACGGG
>JACRHQ010000112.1 GCA_016217585.1 Candidatus Omnitrophota bacterium
AAACAAAAATCAGGCAACAAGGTGCCGGTGATCGGGGACGTCCCGGTCTTGGGGAAAATGTTCAGCAACAAGACGGACACCGTCCAGAGGACGGAGACGATCGTGTTCCTGACCCCGCGCATCATCAGCGGCCGGGAATCGTTCATGTTGCAGCGGGATATGCCCAAAGAGACGAAGGGAATCAGGAAGTAAATTAGTATCTCGTATCTCGTATTTCGTATCTCGTTACGAAATACGAGCGACGGGATACGAGATACGAACAACAATTATGAACCTGTCTTTAGCTCATCTCAAATTTTCTATTGCTTGTCTATTCTTGATGGTAACTTTGTGCTTATCTATCCAGGCCCATGCCGCCGGCAACGATTATGAACAGCTTGTCCAGAGGAACCTGGAATTGAGGCAGCAGCTCGAGGCGCTGGAACAGAAATACACGCAACTGGAGAACGAGCGCAATGTCCTGATCGTCCATATCCGCAACCTGCAGGAAGAAAAAGAAAAATTGATTTCTTCGGGCGCGGGCACCGCGGCGCCCGCGGGGCGGAAAGAAGAGGGATCGACATCCGGCGACGAATTGAAAGCGGCCTTCAGCGAAGTCAGCAAGGAGCTGGGGCTGGTCGCCAAAGAAAGGGACCGGCTGAAAAAAGAATTCGCGAGGCTCAAGGAGGACCAGTCCAGGAGCGAGGCCGCGGTCAAGGCCATGGAGGGGGAGAAAGCCAGTCTTAACGAACAGCTCGACGAGATTAGGTCCACTTTTCAGGCAAACCAGGCAGAGACGACCGCCGCCGTCGGTAGTCTCCAGACCGAAAAGACCAGCCTTGCGGAGCAGATCGGCCGTTTGAAAGAAACGTTTGAAAAGGAAAAAGAGGATCTTCTGGCCCGGCAGGCGCGGGCCGTCGAAGAGGCCGGGGCGGAGGCTTTGGCGCAGAGTCAAAGGGCGGCCAGGGCGCTGGAGGAGGAGAGAACCAGGCTTTATGAGGACGTCACGGCCAGGGAACAATCCCTGGAAGGGGAGACAAAAAATCTCCGGGCGCAGAAGGAGAAAGCGGTGGAGGACGCGCAGAAAAAAAACAAGGAAACTATCAAGGCGCTTGAAAAAGAGAAGACGCGGCTGGCCGGAGAAATGGCCGTGGTCAAGGAGAGCCTCGCAAAAGAGAACGCGGATTTAACGAAACGGCTCGCAACGGCGGGAGAGGGGAGAAAGCGTCTTGAGGAGGAACTGGCCCAACGGGCGCTGGAGATGGACCGGCTGCGCAAGGACCTGGAAGAAAAAATCGCGGCCAATGAGAAAGAGCTGGCCGCGCAACAAGCGTTCTGTGAGATGAATGAAGCCAAGTGGAAAGCGGACCTTCAGGAGGCGAAGGAGCAGGGTGAATCTGCGCTGGACAAAGCGCAAGCTGATTTCAAGGCAAAGGAAGATGCTTTTGGTGAGGAGAAAGCGGAATTTGAGAAAAACAGGCTTGCCCTGGACGGGCAATTAAAAGAGGCGCAGGCGAAGATGGCGGCCGGCGAAAAGCAGTTGGCCGAAGAGCGGGTCTCCAGCCAGGCCCAGGAGGCCGGGCTCAAGGCGGCCGCGGCAAAAAGCGCGGAAACCCGGAAGCAATCAGCCATGGAACTGGCCATTTTTCAGACGCGGGAAGCGGAATTGACCGCCGAGCGGCGGAAGATTCTCCTCGACAATGACCAGTTAAAGGCGCGGCTGGAGGACGAGGTCAAGGCCGGCCGGTCTCTGGAAGAAGAAAAAAAGGACGTCCAGGACAAATGGCAGCAGTCCCTGCAGAAGATCGACGAATTGCAGGGGGAACTTAAACGCAAACAGGGCGTTTTCTCGAAAGAGCAGAAAGAACGGGGGATGAGACTTTCCCGTCTGGCGCGATCCTTGACGGCCGCGCAAGACAGGGTTAAAAAACTTGAAGGATTAAAAGAGGGATTAATGAAGGAACTGAAGGCCGGGCAGCTGCGCCAGAGGGAGCAGGAGAATTTTATCAACAAGCTGCTTGCCGAGAAATCCGCGCTGGAAGCCAAGCTGGCCAAGGGGGCCGCGACGGCGGAGCGCGGGACCTTCTCTTTGTTTCCCAAACCCAAAAGAAAAAACGTCCGCGCGCCGGTTTCTTCTTTAGACAAACAGAAGCTGGACATGCACTTTAACCTGGCCGTCGCGTATGACAAGACCGGTCTGTACGGGGCGGAAGAGCGCGAATATCTGGAGTGCCTGAAGCTCGACCCCGATGACGCCAACGTGCATTATAACCTGGGGATTTTGTACGACGACAAGCTCAACGACGGTGTCAAGGCCCTCAAGCATTACCGGAGGTATCTGGAGCTGCGCCCCTCCGGCGAAGACGTCGAACAGGTCAAGGAGTGGATCCTCACCGCCGAGCAGAAACAACGGCTCAAGACGGAAATACACTGAAGTTATGAATGTCAAAATTATCTCCATTTTTTTCCTCGCGATTTTTATCCCCACTTCTTTGCTGGCTTACTTTGGCATCCTGGCCGTGCGCAGTGAAAAGGGCATCGTTGAAAAAAACATGACGCAAAAGTACAAAGCGATGGCCGACGTTGTGGAAGGCCAGATCAAGGAGGCCTTGAGCCGGGCCCCGGAGGAGGCGCTCGCCGACAACAATTACTGGGAATCCCTCCTGGCCGCGCAGGCCGCCATCTTCAAGGACGAGGTCGCCGTTTTTGACCTGCATGGCCGCCGTCTGGGCGACATGTTTTCTCCGAAGGAGGAGGAAGGCGGGAGCCTCGCCCTGCACCGTACGGTGAAGGGCGGGCACGTCGGGTCTTTACCGGAGGCGGTCTTTTCACGCCGGCTGGCCGGCCTCCCTTATGTCGTCGGCGTTTATGAACGCTACCCGCTGATCCTCGACCAGCTGGAAAGGCGCCGCCGGTGGCTCGCGTTTTATGTCGGGCTGATCGTCTTCTCGGCCGTTTCCATCCTGGCGGGGAGTTTTTACGCCTTGAGCGCCCTGGCGCGTGAATGGCGGCTCGCGCGGCTTAAGAGCGAATTCGTCGCGCACCTCTCGCACGACCTGCGCCGGCCGCTCACCTCCATCCAGATGTTCTCCGAGATGCTCAAAGAGGGCCACGTCCCCGGCGAAGAAAAAAGGCAGGAGTATTATCAGATCATCAGCGACGAGAGCGGCAAGCTCACGCACCTGGCGAACAACATCCTCGACTTCTCCCGCATCGAGCGCGGCCGGATCAAATATAATTTCCAGCCGGCGGACGTGGCCGCCCTC
>JACRHQ010000113.1 GCA_016217585.1 Candidatus Omnitrophota bacterium
GTAAATTGAGAGTTTTCTGGTAGTCCATATCTTGCATGTCACCAGGTCACCAGGTCACAACGTCACCGGTGACGTTGTGACCTTGTGTCCTTGTGACCTAACGAATGTATTTCCCGATGATAATCCCCAACTCCCTCTTCTTCTGTCCCGGGATCCTGGCCGGGTCGGTCATGATGGCGTGCTTCAGGGCGTCCTGGGCGGCGAACTTCGTGATCTTGCCGACGCGCGGGACGGCCAGCTGGACGATTTTTTTGGCCCTGGCGATATTCCGGTTGAGGTTGGCGATGATCTCTTCCACAGTGACGGCGTCGTGCCCCGGATGCCAGCAGTCGTAGTCCGTCACGGCGCACAGCGAGGCATAGGCCATCTCGGCCTCGCGGGCGAGCCTGGCTTCCACCATATTCGTCATGCCGATAATATCGACGCCCCAGCTGCGATAAAGGTTCGATTCCGCGCGCGTCGAGAACTGCGGGCCTTCCATGTTAAGATAAATCCCCTTCGGATGGACCGTCACGCCCGCCTCGCTGGCGCATTCCACCAAAACACCGGCCACTTCCGGGGAAACGGGGTCGGCGAACGAGACATGCGCCACGATTCCCTCCGTGAAAAAAGTGGCCGCGCGGCCGGAATTTGTCCGGTCGATAAATTGGTCCGGCACCACAAAATCCATCGGATGGATCTCTTCTTTCAGGCTCCCGCAGGCCGAGACCGAAATGATCGCGTCAACGCCAAGGCGCTTCAATTCAAAAATATTCGCGCGGTAATTAATTTCGCCGGGGTTGATGTGGTGGCCGCGGCCATGGCGGGAGATAAAGACAACCTCCACCCCGTCCAGGACGCCGGTCATGAAATGGTCCGACGGCTGGCCAAAGGGGGTGTCCGGGATGGTAATGTCCTCGAGATGTTCCAGCCCTTCCATCTGATACAGACCGCTGCCGCCGATGATGCCGACTTTCGACATTTATTTATCCATTCCTGCGGTCACTCCCGACGCGCCATCTTCGATGTCGGTCGGGACTCCGACCGAGGCTTCAGCCGAGCGTCGGAGCACGTCACAAGGTCACCCGTCACCATTTAACGGGTGACTTGGTGTCTTTGTGACATTGTGACCTTGATTATTTCGATAATTCTTTCGCCCGTTTGCGTGCCGCCGCGAGGGCGCGTTGAACAATTTTCCCCGTCTTGTTCTTTTCAAAAACAGCCAGCGCCGCCTGGGTCGTGCCGCCTTTGGAGGTCACGCGGGCGCGCAAGACCTCCGCGCCTTCGCCGGATCGCTCCAAAAGCCGCGCGCTCCCCTTCAGTGTTTGCAGGATCAGTTCTCTTGCCAATTCCGGTTTTAATCCCAGCGACCGCGCCGCTTTTTCCAGACATTCGGCAAAATAAAAAATATACCCCGGCCCGCTTCCGGAAACCGCGGTGACGGCGTCCATCAATCGTTCCTCGACTACGACGGTCTTTCCGATACAATTAAAAATCCGCCGGGCTGTCTCCGCGTCCGTTGATGTGGCGAACCTGCCCCGGCAAATTCCGGTGACCGCCTCACCGACTTGCGCCGGCAGATTCGGCATGGCGCGCGCCACGCGGATCCCGAGACCAAGCCGTTTTTCGATATAACGGCACGTGATCCCGGCGGCAATTGAAACAATCAGATGACGCCTGGTCACGAAAGGCCGTATCCCCGCCAGGACCTCTTCAAAATTCTGCGGCTTGACAGCGAGGATCACGATACCGGATTGACGGACGACTGCGGCCAGATCGGCGACCTTCACGGCGAACCGGCGCTTTACGAATCCGGCGCGTTTTCGGTCCTGTTCACAGACCATCACGGCATATTTCTGACGAATCCCGGCCAGAATCGCCGCCCCCATATTCCCGCCGCCGATGATGCCAACTTTCGTCATTTATTTATCCATTCCTGCGGTCACTCCCGACGCGCCATCTTCGATGTCGGTCGGGACTCCGACCGAGGCTTCAGCCGAGCGTCGGAGCACGTCACAAGGTCACCCGTCACCGGTGACATTGTGACTTTGTGTCCTGGTAACCTTTTCCTTTACGACTCTTTAAAAATCGCCCTTCCAATGCGCACCATGTTCGACCCCTCTTCAATGGCGACCGCATAGTCATCGCTCATCCCCATAGAAAGATATTTCATCGCCACGCGCGGGTGCGTGGCGAAATCGTCTTCGACGGCGTCAAACAATTCCCGCAAGTCGCGGAAACACTTCCGGATAACTTTTTGGTCCCTGGTATACGGCGCCATGGTCATCAGTCCTGATAACCGGACATGCGGGCAATGGCTGATGTCATCGATCAAGGCAAGGACGTCCTCCGGACGCGCGCCGAATTTCTGGGCTTCCCCGGAGGTGTTCACCTCCACCAGGATATTCGCCATCTTGTTCAGGCTGGCCGCGTGTTTTTCGATCTCCAGCGCCAGGCGGGAACTGTCCACGGACTGGACCAGGTCGAAGATCTCAACGGCGGTCTTGGCCTTGTTGGTCTGCAGGTGGCCGAGCATGTGCCGGGTGGCGCGCACATGCTGCTGGTCAAGGACGGCGAACTTCTCCCCGGCGTCCTGGACCCTGTTCTCGCCGATATGGGCAAGACCCGCGGCGACGGCCTCTTTTATTTTCGCCGCGTCGGCGTATTTGGTCGCCCCGACCAGGATAATCTCTTTGGGGTTGCGGCCGACGCGTTTGCAGACAGCCTCGATATCTTTATGGACTTGTGCCAGACGTTCTTTGATCATTGTTCTCCTTGCCCGAAAGGGGAGGAGAATAAGCTAACATAAACGGCGGGAACAGTCAACGGGAAGAAGAAACAAAGAAAGGGTCAAGAGGCGGAAATTACCCCCGGATGATCTCATAAAGTCCATCAATGATTTGATTCATTGCTTCCGGGGTTGCCCGGGCGATCCTTTTTCCAAGCCGCTTAACCGACAATGTCCGAATTTGACTTATTTTGACCCAGGATCGCTTTGATAAATTCTTGAGCGATAGTTCATAAGTCAGAGGGAAACCGGCTTGCTGGGACTGACTTGTCAAGGCCAACGCGATCACTGTCCCGGAACGCTCGTTGAAGATATCATGGCTTATGACAAGGACCGGACGATGAC
>JACRHQ010000111.1 GCA_016217585.1 Candidatus Omnitrophota bacterium
GTTGCCATTATCATGGACGGCAATGGCCGCTGGGCCAAAGACCGGCATCTTAGTCGCACGCAAGGACATGCCGAAGGGATCAAACGCGTTGAAGAGATCGTGGCGGCCGCGCAAAAAACGGGCGTGCAGGTGCTGACCTTGTTCACGTTCTCGACGGAAAACTGGCGGCGGCCAAAGTCCGAAGTTTCGGTCCTGATGAACATGCTGAGTAAAGTTTTGCAGGAAAAGGTCAAAACGCTGAAAAGAAATAACGTGCGCTTCCGGGTGATCGGCAGGGACGACGGGATACCGGCGGCGGTTTTGACAATACTAAAAATGGCCGTTGAGGAAACCAGGGCGAACACGGGCATGGTCATGAACCTGGCGTTTAATTACGGCGGGCGCCAGGAGATCGTTGACGCCGTCCAGGCGATCGTGGCCGCCGCGGGCGCCGGAGAATTGCGCAAAGACGATATCAACGAAGCGACGATCGGCCGTTTTCTTTACACCAAAGATCTTCCGGACCCGGATCTTTTAATCCGCACGTCCGGCGAAAAACGGATCAGCAACTTTTTGCTCTGGCAATTGTCGTACGCGGAATTGTATTTTACGGATAAATTCTGGCCGGATTTTACGGCCGTGGAGTTCGAGTCGGCTATCGCGGACTATCAAAAACGGGAACGCCGTTATGGGGACCTCGGTGATGAGTAAAGAACGCATCGTCAGCTCTGTTGTTATGACTCTTGTCGCTGTCGGGGCTGTGTTAAACCCGTGGGTTTTTATCATCGTTTTGCTGGCTTTAACGGTGGGCGGATTATATGAGTTCTTTTATCTGGTCAATAAAAAGGGGATCCCGATCTACAGTTATACCGGGATTGCCATCGGCGTCATGATCCCGCTTTCGATTTTTACGCGTTTTGAACTTACGGGAAACTGGGAGTTGCTTTTTATCGTCGTTCTTTTGTTAATGATCTTTCTTATGCAATTTATCCGCAAGGAGAATAACAATGCTATCGTCGGGGTTTCCACGACGCTGTTCGGTGTCCTGTACGTTTCCTGGCTGTTCAGTTTTTTAATCAAGGTCCGGTTTTTCCTGCCCGGCACGGACGGGATGAAGCTGCTGGGGTTTATTCTGCTCGTGACCAAAACCGGGGATATCGGCGCGTTATTGATCGGCAGCCGTTTCGGCAAGCATCTTTTGTTGCCGCGCATCAGCCCCAATAAAACGGTAGAAGGGTGTCTGGGGAGTTTTGCCTTCAGCGCCCTGGCCGCGGTCCTGGGCGGCGCGCTCATCCCAGACCGGTTTGGATTCTCGCCGGGACATATCGCTTTTATGGGGGCTTTCTTCGGCGGTATGGGCCAGTTGGGCGATATGTCGGAATCCCTCATCAAACGGGATTGCAACGTCAAGGATTCCGGGAAATTTATGCCGGCCCTGGGCGGGGTCCTGGATATGATCGACAGCATCCTTTTTTCAGCGCCGGTCTTTTACTTTTACATCAGTTCGGTACCGCTAGCCCGACCGTAAGCATGAAGCGCAAGAATATCGTTATCCTGGGATCAACGGGATCCATCGGGGTCAATGCTTTAAGGGTCATTGAACGTTTTCCCGACAAGTTCAGGGTTGTCGGCCTGACGGCGTACAATAATCACCGGCTGCTTGAAGAACAGTCGCGCCGGTTCAAGCCGTCGCATGTGGCGGCAAGCCAGGAAGGCGTCCGGCACCTGCGCAGAGGTATCGGGGGAGGCAATCTAAAAATTTGGGATGTGGCAAGCGGCGCCGAAGAAATCGCGCGACTGGATTGCGCGGATATTGTTGTCGTCGCCATGCAGGGAAGCGCGGCCTTGAAGCCTTTTCTGGCCGCTGTGCGAAACGGTAAAACGGTTGCTCCGGCGAATAAAGAGGCGATTGTTATGGCGGGGGACTTGCTGATGCGTGAAGCGGCCAGGCATAAAGCCAGCATCGTCCCCATCGACAGCGAACAGAGCGCGATATTCCAGTGTCTGGAAGGCCGCAAGAGGGCCGATGTGCGCAAGGTTTATTTGACCGCTTCCGGCGGGCCGCTGTTGCGCGTGCCGAAAACACGTTTTGACCGGTTATCTGTCCAGGATATCCTCCGGCATCCGCGCTGGAAAATGGGCAAACGCATTACGGTCGATTCGGCGACGCTCATCAATAAAGGCTTTGAAGTGATTGAAGCGAAGCATTTGTTCGGGCTGGAGGTAAAAGATATCGAGGTGCTGATCCATCCGGAGGCGATTATTCACTCGATGGTCGAATTACGGGACGGTTCGGTTCTGGCCCAGCTTGGTGTCACGGATATGAGGCTTCCCATCCAGTATGCGTTGACGTATCCGCAGCGGTGGGATACAGGATTACCGTCGGTCAATTTCGCGCGATTAGGACAGCTTGCTTTTGAAAAGCCGGATTTTCGCAAATTCCCGTCGCTCGCCCTGGCCATCGAAGCCGCGGGGGAGGGGGGGACGCTTCCCGGAGTCCTGAACGCGGCGGATGAGGCCGCCGTAGAAGCATATTTAAAGAATTGTTTGAAATTCACAGAAATTTATGACGTCGTTGAAAAAATCGTACGCCGCCATCGCGTCGTGCATGATCCATCGCTGGACGCGGTTCTCGCGGCGGACCAATGGGCCAGAGGAGAGGCCGCAGCCTTGATTAACTAAAAAAAAATATGGAAACAATCATAACCAATTTAAACAGCATTATTCTTTTTATCGCGACGCTAAGCATCTTGATCGTCGTGCACGAATGGGGACACTTTATCACGGCGAAACGGCTCGGGATCAAGGTGGAACGCTTCGCGCTGGGGTTCGGGCCGACGATTTATTCAAAAGCGTATCATGATACACAATACATGATCAATCTCATCCCGTTGGGAGGATATGTCAAGCTCGCCGGCGATGAACGCGCGCAATGCCACGGGCAGTCCTATGAATTCTACGCCAGGCCGGCCGGACACCGGGCCCTGGTCGTCTTCAACGGGCCGCTGGTCAATTTTGTCTTCGCGTACCTTTGCCTTTTTATCGTCTTTATGGTCGGTTATCCCGACCTCAGCACCAGGATCGGAACCCTGCTGGAAGGATATCCCGCCCAGCAGGCAGGGCTTCTGGCCGGCGACCAGATCACCAGGGTTAACGATGAACCCGTTGAAAGCTGGAGCGCCCTTCAGGAGACCATCAGCACCTCCACAGGCGATGGAATTCAACTTCAGATACAACGTAACGGCCGACAGGTGACTCAGGTCATCCATCCGCGGACAGAAATGGCGCAGACGATTTTCGGGAAATACAAAAAGACGCGTCTTGTCGGCATCCGTCCTTCGGAGGAAATCATCTCCCTGCGTTACGGCCCTGTAACGGCGCTCGGGAAGGCCGGCCGGGAACTGATGAAGA
>JACRHQ010000014.1 GCA_016217585.1 Candidatus Omnitrophota bacterium
GGAACGCGGCCTCCGCCTGTTCCCGCGTGATGTGTTCGTAAGGGCGCTTCTCCAGGACCTTCCCCTGGATATCGGCGGAATCGGTCGACGTCCCCAGGACAAGCGTGGCGCGGTAGGCCTTGTCCATATCGACGAATTTGTTAAACAGTTTCGTCGATTTCCCCAAAAGGACAACCAGGACACCCGTGGCCAGCGGGTCCAGCGTCCCGGCGTGGCCGACCTGCTGCATCCTGAATTTCCGGCGCACCTCTTTGACCACGTCATGGGACGTCAACCCCATGGGTTTATTGACGACCAGAATCCCTTCTTTTGCTGCAATTATCCCAGGCATAATATATCCACCGTCGTTAATCTGCGGTTAACTTTTTGTACGCAAAGACTCGCCCAGCCTGGCCAACAGATCCCTGCGCGCCCCTTTCATGTCCTTTTCGATCGAACATCCGCTCGCCCTTTGATGGCCGCCGCCGCGAAAATGGCTCGCCAGGGCCGCGACGTCAAATTTTTCGGTGGACCTTAGATTGACGCGCGTCCTGGCTTTGCCGACCTGCGTGAAAATGACCACGACTTCCACCCCGCGCATGGAACGCAAAAACTGGAATATCGCGTCGCGCAGATCAAACTGTTTGGAAAACCTTGAAATGGTTTTACGGGACAACTCCAGACAAACGACCTTGCCCCCAAAGAGGACTTCAAACCGGCTCATTAACTTGACGAATTGCTTCAAATCCGCCCGGGGGATCGAGGCGTACACCTTGCGGTACAGGTCCTTGACGGAGAAGTTAAACCGCATCAGGTCGCCGGCGATATGGTGGGCGCGGGCGGTCGTGTTCTCGAAACGGAACGACCCCGTGTCCGTCATGATCCCTATATAGAGGTTCAAGGCCACATCGCGCGTCAACCGGCCTTCCCCCTCCTGGATCAAGGCATAGATAACTTCCGCCGTCGAAGACGCTTTCGCGTCGACGAGGTTCAGGTCGCCGAAAAAATCATTGGTGATATGGTGGTCGATATTAATGACGGTTTTACCCGGCGGGACCAGCCTCCTGACTTTACCGACGCGCTCCAGCTCGCCGCAATCAAGGACGATGGCCGCGTCATAACCGACCTTCATCCCGCCTTCGTAGCTTTTGATCCGGTCCACGCCGGGCAGGAAATAGAACCGCGCCAATACGGGCGCCTCGTTGACGATATGGACTTTTTTGCCCAGCCCGCGCAGATACCCGGCCAGCGCGAGCTCGGAACCCAGGGCGTCGGGGTCGGGGTTGACATGGGTCGAGATCAGGAACGTCCTGTTATCCCTGATCGTCCGGATGATCTTCTTTATCTTTGTCATGGTGTATCTGTGTCAGGGCGTTTTCGATCCGCGCGCTGAATTCGATGGACCGGTCATAGAAAAAAGACAACATGGGCGTGTAGCGTATCTTGACGCGCGCTCCCACCAGCCGGCGGATCATCCCGGCCGCGCTCTTGAGCGCGTGGTGCGCCGCCTCGACCGCGGCCGCCTCGCCCAGCACGCTGAAATAAACCTTGGCCGTCTGCAGGTCGCGGCTGACCTCGACGCCGGTGATCGTCACGAACCGCAGGCGCGAATCCCCCAGTTCCCGCTGGACGATCTCGCTGATCTCCCTTTTGATCTGTTCATTGACCCGTTTGATGCGGTCCATCTGTTTTCCCTTCCCGGCCGGGGACCATCGCCCCGGCCGCGGCTAACTGTGATCTGCGTCCTTTTAATTCCCCGTCGATCTTTTGATATAAAATCCCGGATAAAATTGCGCCGATCTCTTTCCCGGGTTTTACCCCCATCCGCTTGAGGTCTTCACCGTCAATGTCCGGCCGCAGACCGGCATCCCGCGTCAGATAACGGTCGACCCTCTCCGCGACCCCGACGTGATCCGCGCGGAGGCGCAAATAAACCGCCATTCCAGCGGTTAAAGGTTTTAAGATTCTGTAAACCTCACTCCGGGATAATCCGGGGACGGCCAGCTGCCGTAATAATGGCCTCGTACCGGGAACTTGCAGGATACTTTCTTTTTCCTCTTTTTTCAAGGGAAATTTCCCGAGGATACGAGGGAGCTGCCGGCCGCCGATCGCTTCGGCGCTGGCCATGAAAAAAATGAGCCAGCGGCTGCGCCGGTATTCCAAGGCCAGCTTCACCGGAAGACGCTGCCAGCGCTTGCAGACCTGTTCCAGAAGGCGGATGTCCAGCGCCCAGGCCGGGTCCATCAGCCCCAACGCGCCCAGATCCTCAAGACGCCCAAGCTGGCCGGCCGGGTTATCCTCCGAGAGCATTTTCCTGAACTCCGCAAAATACCGCGGCGGCTTGACGTTGTCGACCGCTTTCGTCCGTAACGCTTTTTTCAAAAGCCGCAGCGTCGCGGCTTCAATCCGAAAATGCAGCCGCTGTTCAAAACGCGCCGCCCGTAAAATGCGCGTCGGGTCATCGACAAAACTGCGGTCATGCAAGACGCGGATTGTCCCGCCGCGCAGGTCCGGGAGGCCGCCGAATTCATCGACCAGCCGGCCGAAATCCCCGCGGTTGATGCACACGGCCATGGCGTTGATCGTAAAATCACGGCGGAAGAGGTCGTCGCGCAGCGTCCCCGCCGAAGGCGCGACCCGCGGCAAAGCCCCGGGGTACGGATACGACTCCCGTCTGGTGGACGCGAAATCGACGCGCACACCCGACGGCCACTGGACCGTGGCCGTGCCGAATTCCGGATAAACCCTGACAACCGCTCCCTGCGCCTGGGCGACTTTCTTTGCCAGGGCGACGGCGTCTCCCTCAACGACAATATCCAGGTCCAGATTTTCCCGGCCGAGGATGATATCCCTCACGATCCCGCCGACGATATAGGCCGGCAGCCCACGGCGGTCGGCTTCGCCGGCGATCGTCCGGATAATGCGCGAGAGGCGGCGGTCGATGTTGTTTAAATAATTTCTCATAACATTTATCCGCGCGGGTGGAATTGTTTGTGGACCGCCCGGAGCCGCTCTTTGTCGACGTGCGTATAAATTTGCGTGGTGGAAATGTCCGAGTGCCCCAGCATCTCCTGGACGGAGCGCAAGTCCGCCCCGTGCTCCAGAAGGTGCGTGGCAAAGGAATGCCGCAAGGTGTGCGGCTTGATCTCTTTTTTAATATTGGCCTTGCGGGCGTACTGCTTGATGATCTTCCAGATACTCTGACGGCTCATGTCCCGGCCCAGCCGGCTTAAAAACAGCGCCGGGGGCGCGGGCACCCGCCCTTTGGTCAGTTTGGGCCGGGAGACGTTGCAATACCGCTCCACCGCTTCCCTGGCCCTTTTGCCGACGGGGATGATGCGCTCCTTGCGCCCCTTGCCGATACAGCGCACGTATCCGACCTCCAGGTTGATATTTTCCAGCTTTAAATGGGCCAGCTCCGAGACCCGCATCCCGCTCGCGTAGAAAAGCTCCAGGACCGCCTTGTCGCGGACCGTCTGCCAGTGACCGCCTTTGGCGGCGGCCAGCATCGCCTCGATTTCCTGGACGGTCAAAACGTCGGGGATCCGCTTCCATAATTTCGGCGTATCGACCAGGTTCGTCGGGTCCGCGCCGGCCAGGCCTTCGCGCACCAAAAAACGGTGGAACATCTTGATCGCCGACAGGCTGCGGCAGATAGACGTCGCCGACAACCCGCGCGATTTCTGCCGGTACATATAATCCGCGATGTCCTTGCGCTCGACCTGGCGGATGTCCTTGCGGCCTTTCTCATCCAGGAAAGAACAGTACTGTGCCAGGTCCCGGCGGTAGGCCATGAGCGTGTTGCCGGCGAGGCCGCGCTCCACGGACAAATAGTTCACGAACTCTTCGACATAGTTGCTCATCGCGGGCTGACCAGAAAACCTTTGGCCGTTTCCGGGTTGAACTTTTCGCGGACGTCTTTGGCGGCCGATTCGACTTTCCTCTTGACGGTAAAACTGCTGCGCAAGGCCGCCGGCTGGTCGTACAGGACCAGCACGTCGCGCCACGCCGCGATCAGGCCCGACAACTCCTGCTTCCTGGTGTCGTTGATCCATTTCTTCATTTCTTCAAGCTGGACGATGATCTGGCCGACCAGATATTTCTGGTTCTTGTCGCTTCCCCTGCTGTCGATCTTCTGGACCAGGTCCCGCTGCCAGACCTTCCAGAGCGAATAATTATACCGGTACCGTTCTTCGGGGGAAACGCTCCTGGCCGGGTAATCAACAGGGTCCAGGACGGGGATAAACGCCTGTTCCTCTTTGTTCTCTTTCTTTTTTCTGACAAACTTTTTATGCAGCGAGGCGCAGCCACTGGATAAAGTTACAAAAATACTCAAACAGACCAGCAGGACTAACCGGCGCCCATAAATTTCATTCCGTTGGCGAATTTTTCTCCTCATGGATCATCTCCTGGAATTGATGTTCAGTTAAAATTTTGACGCCTATACTCAAAGCCTTTTGATGTTTGGAACCGGGGTTATGGCCGGCGACGACGAAGTCCGTCGCGGGACTGACCCCCGAGACGACCTCTCCTCCCAGCTCCCGGACCCGGCTGCCCGCCTGGGCGCGCGTCATGGAATCCAGCTCTCCGGTAAACACGAATTTCTTGTCCTGCAGCCTGCCGGATTTTGGCGCTGCCGCCTCCACGGGACAGACCCCGGCTTTCCTGAATTTTCCCATGAGCCTCCGGGTGGCCGGCTCTTTAAAAAATTTGACGACGGAAACGGCGATCACGCGGCCGATCGTATGGACCGATTCCAGGTCCTCTTGCCCCGCGCTGATCAATTTTTCCAGCGAACCGAAACGCCGCGCCAGGGTCAACGCGACCTTTTCCCCGACGTTAAAGATCCCGAGCCCGAACAAAAACCGCGAAAACGGCCGCGCCTTGCTGTTCTCAACGGCCTTCAAAAGATTCTCCGTCTTTTTATCGGCAAAAAGTTCAAGCCCGAGAAGGTCCTTTGGCTGAAGGAAATAAATGTCGGCGAAATCTTTGACCAGACCTTTTTCACATAACTGGTGGACGACGGACTCCCCGAGGCCCTCGATGTCCATGGCCCCGCGCGAGGCAAAATGCAAAAGCCCGCGCTCGATCTGGTCCGGACACAGCGGATTCACGCAGCGGTACGCGACTTCCTGCTCGGTCTCTTTCATGACCGGGCCGCCGCATGCCGGGCATTCCGTCGGGACGTGGAAGGCCCCTTGCCCGGATTTCCCGGAATGTCCAACGACCTTGACGACTTTGGGGATGACATCGCCGGCCCGTTCAACTAAAACGCGGTCGCCTCTTTTGACGCCGAGGCGTTTGACTTCATCGAAATTATGCAACGTGGAGCGCGCGATCGTGACACCGCCGCACTCGACCGGCTCCAGCTCCGCCACGGGCGTCAAAATGCCGGTGCGCCCCACCTGGACACTGATCTCTTTGACCGTGGTGGTCACCTGGCGCGCGGGGAATTTGTACGCGACCGCCCAGCGCGGGCTTTTGAGCGTAAACCCCAGCTGCTCCTGCTGCTTTAAGGAATTGACCTTGATGACGACCCCGTCGATCTCATAGGGGATCGTGTCGCGCCGGCGCTGATATTCCTGACAACAGGCGATCACCTCATCGACTGTTTTGCATAACCTGCGCTCGCCGTTGACGCGTAATCCCCAATCGGGGATCGCGGCCAAAAATTCCCACTGCGTTTTAAAAGGGGCCGTCCCTTCGAGAACCCCAAAAGAATGGATAAAACAATTCAGATTCCTTTGCGCCGTGATCCGCGAATCGAGCAGCTTGACCGAGCCGCTGGTCGCGTTGCGGGGGTTGGCGAAAACAGGTTCGCCGTTTTTCTTGCGTTCATTGTTCAAGGCCGCGAAATCCTTGAGGTCCATGTAAACTTCCCCGCGCACCTCCAGGACCTCCGGCAAGGCCGGAGGCAGAGTTTTTCCTTTTTTTTTCTGCAGGACAAGGGGGATGGAACGCACCGTCTTGAGGCTGTGCGTGACATCCTCGCCGGTTACGCCGTCGCCGCGCGTGGCCCCCAACGTGAAACGCCCGTCAAGATAGGTCAGCGAGGCGCTGACCCCGTCGATCTTCAGCTCCGCCACATATTCCACCTTTTGCCCCGGGAGCCCTTTGACGACACGCCCGTGCCACTCTTTAAGCTCGTCCATCGAATAGGTGTTATCCAGGGAATACATCTTGACGCGGTGGGTAACGGTGGCCGCTCCGGAGAGGACCTTCGCGCCGACGCGCTGGCTGGGAGAATCAGGACTTTTCAGACCGGGAAATTGATCCTCGAGTTTGATGAGCTTGCGCAGGAGCTCATCGTATTCCTTGTCGGAGACGGCAGGTTCGTCCAGGACATAATAACGGTAGTTATGCTCCTCGATCTCGCGCGATAACTTCTCGATTTCCCGGGCGGCCCTGGTTTTGTCCATTCTCTTGATCTTGCGTTATACGATCCGGAACCCCTGTTCGTGTCCCTGCGTCTCGGAAAAGCTGATATCTTTGTTGCGGACATACCCTTCAAAATTTTTCTCGAGGCCTTCGCAAAGCCGTTCGATGTCTTCCCGGCCCCCCTCGGCGCAGATCTCGACGCGCCCGTCGGGCAGGTTCTTCACCCAGCCTTTGAGGTCCAGACTTTGCGCCTGCCTCTGGGTCGCGAAACGAAAACCGACTCCCTGGACGGTCCCTGAATAAAGTATGTGCGCCCGGATCATTGAAGGTAAAATACGAAGGCGGATAAAAATGGTCGGGGAGGTGGGGGTTGAACCCACGACCTCAACGTCCCGAACGTTGCGCGCTAGCCAGCTGCGCTACTCCCCGTAATATTTTAATCTCGCGATTTACTTAAAACTTTTAACCGAAGCAAATCTCCATCGAGCAACGCTAACTTCTTAGATCTACTCCACCTTTTAATTTGGCTTTCCCTTGCTTCTGCTTCAAGTTTATCCTCAAATGATTCGGAATAAATAAGTGCTTCTGGTTGATTGAACGTTGTATATTTCCTCGCTGCAGTGCTGGCATGTTCCTTAAGCCGTCGCTTTAAATTTTTTGTAACTCCCGTATAAAAGGCACCATTCTCACATCGCAGAATATATAAAAACCACATCTTTGAACCCTCAACGCCCTTCGACGCGTTCGCCCTTCTGCCCTTCGATGGTACTCAAGGCCGAACCCTAAGCGGTGTCAAATGGGTTCGGGCTCACTTGCTCAGGGTGGTTCGCCGCTTCGAAGGGAATGGTGAGCAAGCCCCGAGCCAGCGAGGGGCGCGTCGAACCATCCCGAACGTTGCGCGCTAGCCAGCTGCGCTACTCCCCGAATTGCTCTTGCTTAAGTGTCCGCAATTCGCATCGAACCCAAAAGGTGAGATGCCTGAATAACTGTCGAAATATTGAGGGATAGTCTACCATCAATGAAAATATCCGTCAATCAGCTCTTGGAGAAAGCCCCCTCTTATACTTCCTTAATGCCGAAACCGATCTGTGCCTCCGCCACAAGCTTGTCCCCCACAAACGCCTTCGTGTCCAGGAATCCCGCCTTGGGCATCAGTTTCAGCGTCCTGATCTCCAGCCGCAGCTGGTCGCCGGGGACAACGGGCGCGATGAATTTCGCCGTGGTCTTGGCCAGATAATAGGTCAGGGTCTTGCCCTGCATGTTCTTGCTGTAATAAAAATAGATGCACCCGGCCTGGGCCAGGGCCTCAATGATCAAAACCCCCGGCATGATCTTCTCGTTGGGAAAATGTCCCACAAAAAACTGTTCGTTGACCGAGACGTTCTTGATGGCGACCAGCCGGTCGTTGGGCACCAGCTCCACCACCTTGTCAATCATCAAAAACGGAAACCGGTGCGGGATGATCTTCTGAATTTCGCGGATGTCAAGTTCCATGGATGCTCCCTCTATTTATTTTTATCGTGTTCAAGGATCTTTTGTAACTACTCAGGTTAAGAATTAGGTTCATTGAAAAAGATATTTTTTGACTCGACAGCGAATGTATTTTTCGAGTATGGTGTTAAGCATGAAAGCCTTA
>JACRHQ010000015.1 GCA_016217585.1 Candidatus Omnitrophota bacterium
CGTCTGGCCTGTCTGGAAGGCAAAAAGATCATGACTCTTCTTGAATACGCGAAATGTCACAAATTGTCTCATCCGAATCTTATTAACAAGGCTAACCGGCAGACCATTGAAGCTTTTTTGGAAAAAGGCGTATGGAAAATAGGCGTGACGGAGACGGATAAGAATAAATAGTATGAACAACTGAATCCGTGACAGGGACTAATTTTTCAACCGCCCCGAAGATCGCCCTTTTCTGTTAATGGGGAGCAGCATAATCCCGCCATCATGTAGTATCACCGGGAAATAAAAGTTGACAAGGTAAGGCGTCTTTGTATAATAGTTTCGAAATAGCGAAACTAATAAACTATGAATGAACGGGGGCAGGGATGGACAAAAACATGGAAGAAAAAATATTTGAGATGCATGCCGAGGTTTGCAAGAGCATGGCCAACCCCACCCGTCTGAAGATCATGAGCCTGCTGCGCGAGGGAGAGAAATCCGTCGAGGAATTGAAAAGGCAGCTGGGGCTGCCGAAGGCAAACCTTTCGCAGCACCTGGGCATATTGCGCCAGCGCGGGATCCTGTCCTCCCGCAGGGCGGGCCTCAATATTTATTACAGAGTTACCAACACCAAGATGATCCGGGCCTGTGACATCTTGAGGGAGGTGCTCTTTGAGCTGATGCGGGAGAATGAGAAATTGGCCAAAGGCATCCGCAGGGGGACTAAATGATTAAAAGAATTTTTGGTTTTTCCGTAGAACATACCAGGCTGGTTATCCTTCTGACGCTGATCGTCACGTGTCTTTTTTTGTGGCAGTTCCCCAAAATAAAAGTAGACACCGACCCCAAGCACATGCTCCCCACCACCTCCCCGGTGCGGGTCTATAACGACGAGGTCGACCGCCTGTTTTCCCTTCACGCGGATACGATCGTCCTGGGGATCTCGAATAAAGAAGGCATAATCAATACAGATACGCTCAAGAAGGTCGCCCTCATTACCCAATCTATCCTGAAGATCAAAGGGGTCATTACGCAGGATCTCTTGAGCCTGTCCACGGTCAATGACGTTATTGTTAAAGAAGACGGCCTGCAGGTGAGGCCGTTGCTGGACCAAATCCCTGAAACAAAAGATGAACTGGAAACCATGAGGAAGGTTCTCTATGAGAACCCTATGCTGGTGGACAGATTTATTTCCAAAGACGGCAAGACCACGGCTGTTTATATTCCCATTGAACCCGCGGCTAACGGCAAAGCGGTAGCTGATCTTGTCAGAAAGATTGTCAAAGAGGCCGGCCCGCCGGAGGAATATTATCTGGCGGGGGATCCCATCGCCAGGGATACGTTCGGCTCCCAGATGTTCAAGCAGATGGGCCTTTTTTCTCCCGTCTCCGGGATGGTGATGTGCGTTGCCCTGTTTCTTATGTTCCGGAATTACGCCCTTGTCTTCACCAATATGGGTGTAGCCATGATAAGCATATTCTGGAGCCTGGGCCTGTTGATCGGCATGGGGTTCCCTGTCCACATCATGAGTTCGATGATGCCTGTATTTTTGATGGCGATCAGCACCGATACCGTGCATATTTTTAATGAGTTCTATTTCCGCTTCAGAGAAGTTAAAGACAAACGGAGGGCGGTCCTGGAGACGATGAACACGGTCGCGCAACCCGTGTTTTATTCGGACCTGACGACCGCTGTCGGCTTCGCCTCTTTGGCCACCGGGGCCATTGTTCCCGTCAAGGTGTTCGGCTTGTTTGTCGCCTTCGGCACCTTCGTCATCCTCCTGATGAGCTACACCTTTGTGCCGGCGATATTGATGGTCATGAAAGAAAGCACCATCCAGAAGGCGCTCGGGCGGGAGGACATTAAGGAAGGCAAGGCCCAGGGCATGACCTGGCTGGTTAAACTCGGGGGCCTGAGCTTATCCAGGAGGTCGGTGATCTTGAAGACCGGCCTTATCCTCATCATATTCTCGGTCATCGGGATCAGCCGGATCCACGTCAATAACAATATGGTCTCCTGGTTCAAGGCCGAAAGCGAAATCAGGCGTTCGGACAAAATTCTGAATAAAGAACTGGGAGGCACATCGCTCGCTTATTTTGTCCTGGATTCCGACAAGGAAGATTTTATCAAGGAGCCGTCCACGCTCCGCTATATGGAAACCCTCCAGCGCCGGCTGGAACAGAACCCTCTCGTCGGCAAAACAACATCCGTGGCCGATTATGTAAAGCACATCAACCGCGTGCTCCATCAAAATGACCCGAAGTTTGAAGTGATCCCAGGCTCCAAAGATGAAGTCGCCCAGTATTTATTCCTCATGGAAATGTCGGCCAGGCCCAACGACCTCAACAACGTCGTCGATTATCCGTTCAAAAGGGCGAACATCTGGGTCCAGCTGAAATCCTGGGACGCCGGTGTGATGCGCGAGCTTGTCCAGGCCGTACAAAAATACACCCTGGACCGCCCGCTGCCCGAGGCCAAATTCAAACCCGCGGGGATCGCCTACTTTAACATGGTCTGGAACGACGAAGTGCTCTGGGGCATGGTGTCGAGCTTTCTTGCCTCGCTGGTGCTGGTGCTGGGCCTCCTGATCTTTGAGTACCGTTCTTTGAAGTGGGGCATCATCAGCTTTATCCCGCTGTTGGCCACCATCGTCATAATCTACGGAATGGTGGGGTGGATCGGCAAGGACTTTGACATGCCCATATCGGTCTTGTCCACGCTTTCCTTGGGCATGGCGATTGATTTCGCCATCCACTTCGTCAGCAGACTTAAACAGCGGTATCAAGAAATCCCCGACGTGGAGGACGCGCTGGCCTGGACCGTGGGGCGCCCAGGCAAGGGGATCATAAGAAATGCCGTCTTGTTTGCCCTGGGGTTCGCGGTGATGATGTTCGCGAGCCTCACGCCATATATTACGGTCGGCATATTTATGGCCCTGATTATGATATTAAGTTCCGTAGCGACATTGATATATTTGCCGGCTTTAATTATCCATTTTAAAGAATCGTTATCTTTCAAGGGAGGGCGATAAAGATGAGGTATAGGAAAGCATTGATTATGACATTGGCGTTAGGGACAATTTGGACAAGGGCGTCTTTTTCCGGCGATGCGTTGGCCCCGGGAGAGATCGTCCGCGCCTGTTACGCCCGTTTTTATTACGCGGGCGATGATATGAAGGCCAGGATACTGATGAAGTTGATCGATAAAGGCGGGCAGGAAAGGATAAGAGACCTTACCATGCTCAGGAAAAATTCCGCCGAAGGAGGGGAACAGAAATATTTTATCTATTTCCACCAGCCTGCGGATGTCAAAGACACCACCTTTATGGTCTATAAATATCCGGATAAAGACGATGACCGCTGGCTGTTTATTCCCGCCATCGACCTGGTCAAGAGGATAGCGGCCAACGACAAATTTTCAAGTTTTGTCGGGAGCGACTTTACGTATGAAGATATCTCCGGGAGGAAGCCGGAAGAAGATACGCACACGCTCCTTAGGGAAGAGGACGTGGACGGGCGGAGCTGTTTTGTTGTTGAAAGCGTCCCCCAAGAGAGATCGGCCTATACAAAGAGAGTTTCATGGATTGATAAAGAGAACTTTCTGCCTTTAAAGGAAGAATTTTATGATAAACAGAACGAACTTTACCGCCGGTTTGAGGCGCTGGAGGTCAAAGAGGACAACGGTATCCCGACGGCAACCAAAAGAGTGATGCAAAATGTCAAAACCGGCCATCGGACCGAAGTCACCTTCCAGGAAGTTGAATATAATGCAGGGATAGGCGATGATATTTTCTCCGAGCGGTATCTCAGGAGGCCGCCGCTTCAATGGATAGAATAAAAACGGTCTGTGTCGTCTTTATTTCCGGGGCCCTCTTTTTCCCGGTGGGGAAAGTTTGGGCGGCGGCCCCCCGGTTCCACGGTTTCGCGGAGATGGTGTATGGGCCCAAAGTCAGTGATGATAATACCCAAAGGGACAATTTTAATCTGCTGGAACAGCGCCTGCAGCTTAAAACGAAATATTTGTTTGAAGGCGAGGGGGCGCTGGCGCGCAAGAATTCGTCCATCAACTTCAAAGGCGATTTTACGGTCGATGAATATTTCTCCGGTAAAACGGATTTTGAGCTGCGGGAGTTTAATTTCTCGACCACGCCGCACGATAGTCTGGATGTTAAACTTGGCCGGCAGGTCTTGACGTGGGGAACCGGAGACTATCTGTTCATTAATGATCTTTTCCCAAAAGATTACATCTCATTTTTTACAGGACGGGACGATGAATATCTGAAAAAGCCGTCGGACGCGCTGAAGGTATCCTTTTATCCTTCCTGGGCGAACATTGATCTTGTTGCCTCGAGGTTCGAGGCCAACACGATTGCTGACGGCGGCCGGCTGTCCTTCTTTGACAGTTTTCAGGGAGGGATCGCCGGGACGAATTCGGACCGCGACCTTTTGGAGCCGCCGTTGCGGCCGTCGAACATCGAATACGCGTTGAGGGGTTACCGGAGCCTGGGGAGCCATGAAGCGGCCTTTTATTATTTTCGCGGGTTTGACAAAAATCCCGGCGGGTTCAAGGACGAGGCGGCCCGGCAGCTTTTTTACCCGCGCCTGGATGTTTACGGAGGGAGCCTGCGCGGGCCCGCGGCCGGCGGCATCGGGAATATCGAACTCGGATATTATCATTCCCGGGAAGATCCAGACGGCAAGGACCGCCTCATCGGGAATTCCAGGTTCAAAATTTTAACCGGCTATGAGAAGGATCTGGGGAACGATTTTAAGGTCGGGTTCCAGTATCTCTATGAACAAACATTGGATTACGGCAACTACAGCGCCAGCCTTTTGCCGACGGATTTCGTTTTTGATAAATTCAGGCACTTGTTGGCCCAGCGGATAACAAAGCTTTACAAGAACCAGACGGTCAGCGTGTCGTTGTTTAACTTTTATTCCCCGTCGGATAGGGACGGATACCTCCGTCCGACTGTCAGTTATGACGCGACGGACCAGTGGAAGCTGGCCCTGGGCGCCAACCTGCCGTGGGGGGAGGATGATTTCACGGAATTCGGGCAGATGAAGAGGAATAAAAATGTGTTCTTTCGGGCAAGGTATAGTTTTTAATGGAAAGACCGGGAAAGGAGAGCCAGAAATGGAAAGACAATTAAGAGGTATCGCGGGGGCGTTTATTATCCTTAGCTTGCTGTTGGCGCACTATGTCCATCCGGCGTGGCTCTGGTTCACGGCCTTCGTGGGGCTGAACCTGTTTCAGTCGGCCTTTACCAACTGGTGTCCGATGATGTGGATATTAAAAAAGTGCGGGGTAAAATAAATTCCCGACGGGGGTTATTTCCTGGTGGATAAAATCTTTTGGACAGGAGTTTTGTGTTTATTTCTCGCCGGCTGCGCGGGGCCGGGGCCGGTCAAGCGGTTCTCCGAGTCGCGGGAATTTTTCGGCAGCGTTGTGCGCGTCGATGTTTGCCACGCGCCCGGCCGGAAAGAGGCGCTGGAGCGCGCGGTATCGGAAATCTGGGCGCGGTTCGCCGACATCCACTCCCGGTTAAGCGTGTATGACCCCGCCAGCGACTTGAACCGCGTCAACCATTCTTTCCCCGCCGCCGTCACGGTCGGCGCCGATACCTGGGCGATCATCCGCGAGGCGGTTTATTACAACCGTCTCTCCGCCGGAGAGTTTGATATTACGGTTTATCCGCTTTTGAAATTATGGAAAGACAGCGAAAAAAGCGGTGTCCTGCCGACGGCCGGGCAGGTCCGTTTGATTCAGCAGGGGATGGGCTCGGATAAGTTTGAACTTTTAGGAAACAATCAGATCCGCCTCCTGAACCCGGCCACACAGCTTACCATCGACAGCATCGCCGACGGGTACGCCGCGGACGAGGCCGCGCGGATCCTTCGGGCCCACGGCTTCGCGGATTTTCTGGTGGACACCAGCGGCGAATTGTACGCCGGCGGGCGCGGCTGCCAGGGGCGTCCCTGGCGGGTGGGCGTCAACGACCCGCGCGACCCGTTGCGCTCGACGCTGGTGGAGGCGGTGTTTCTCGAGAATATGTCGGTGACGACCTCCGGCAGCTACGAACATTTTTATACAGTCGCCGGCAAAAGGTATTCACACGTCATCAGCCCCGTCACCGGGTTCCCGCGCGACGAGATCGTCAGCGCGACGGTGATCGCCCCCGGCACGGAATTCTCGGACTTTTTATCGACCGCCTTGTGTCTGATGCCCGTCAAGAAGGGTATCGCCTTGGTCGATGCGCTGGGAGAGGGCTACGCCGCCATGGTCCTCGTGGACGAGGGCGGCGGCAAGCTCGCGCGAAAGGCCAGCCGTTATTACAAAAAATATTTGTCGCGATAGCAGGGGGAAACGTATGAAGGGCAGGGAAAGCGGCATGCCGGCCAGGGAAATGTGGGAGCAGTTCTTCAACCCGGAGCAGGCGCTGAAAATCATGGGGCTCGACGGACGCGTCGCGGACGTCGCGGAGTTCGGCTGCGGCTACGGGACTTTTACCATCCCCGCGGCAAAAATTGCGCGAGGGGCCGTTTATGCCGTCGACATTGAGGAAGAGATGGTTGCCGCCACCGAAAACGAAGCGAAGAAACAGGGGCTGTGCAACGTTCAGACCATGCGGCGTGATTTCATGGCCGACGGCAGCGGTCTGAAGGAGGAAATCGTCGATTACGTCATGCTTTTTAACATCCTCCATGTCGAGCGGCCTGAAATACTGCTCCGGGAGGCGTACCGGATCCTGCGGCGAGGAGGGACGTTGGGCATCATCCACTGGAATTATGACCCGGCCACGCCCCGCGGGCCTTCCATGGACATCCGGCCGAGGCCCGCGCAGTGCGTCGCCTGGGCGAGGGAAGCGGGGTTCATCAACCCCAAGGAGCATGATTTAAAACCGTACCATTACGGGATCGTCATGGTGAAAGGGAAAGAATGAAAACAGGGGTTATCATTTCCACCAACGACGCCGAGACGTGCTGGAACGCCTTGCGTTACGCGAACTTCTCCCTCGGGCAGAAAGACGCCGTGAAGATATTCTTCGTCGGGAAAGGGGTCGAGTATCAGCAGATCAGCACAGAGAAGTTTAACACCGTTGAGCAGGCGCGGAAGTTTCTCGCCGCCGGCGGGAAGCTGTACGCCTGCGGCACCTGCATCCAGTCCAGGGACCAACAAGGCTCCGAGCTGTGCCCCGTCTCGACGATGAAGGATTTACACGAAATCGTGAAGGAAAGCGACCGGGTCGTGACGTTCTGACGTTCCGATGCCCCCCCCCGCCGGGATTTTCTCTTGCCCCAAAGAGTATTCGACAAACCACAGGTTTTGTTTTATACTCTCCGGTGTTAATAGTTAAGATAGCTAACCAATTGGAGCAAGGCCCGTGGACATTCAGCAATTCGCCCGGCGCATGATGGAAGTCCTGCCGCAGTGCCGGCGGGGATTTTTTCGCTACGAGCACGGATATATTTCGTGCGGCAAGATCAGCCTGCCGCAATTCGACGCCCTGGAATACCTTTTCCATCGCAAGCATTGCCTGATGACCGAACTGGCCAGGGCCTTCCACATCTCCAAACCCGCCGCGACGGGGTTGATCGACCGGCTGATCGCCCAGAAAATGGTGGAACGTATCCTGAGCGACAAAGACCGCCGGGTTGTGATGGTGCGCCTGACCGCCAAAGGCCGGGGGGTCGTCCGCGGCGTTTCCGAGCACCGCCGCCGCAGCTTCATGAAAGTTTTCGCGCGTATTTCCCCCGACGACCGGCGTCAGCACGTCAAGATCCTCGAGCAGGTGGTCAAAATCCTCAACGAAAAGACATTGGTGATGGTGGTTCTCATCGGCGCCGGCATGATGTTTTCTTTGTCGGCCAGGGCGCAAGAGCTGTCGGCCGCCGCGCCCCGGGAGTTCACGCTGAAGGAGTGTTATGAGCTGGCGCTCAAGCGCAGTGAAACGCTGGCGGCCGCCCGACAGGCCGTCGAGGAAGCGCGGGGCCGGTTCCTGCAGTCTTTAAGCGGTGTCCTGCCCGACGTTTCTTTCAATTATTCGAAAACATATAACCAGGGCCTGGCCGACGAACGGGAAGGCAAGTTCACCTTCAGCCAGCCGCTTTTCTCGGGGTTTAAGGAGTTCGCGGCCATCGCGGCGGCGAAGGCCCAGGGCCGCCAGGTGCGCCAGGAAGAACTCCGCGCGCGCCAGCTTTTGTTCGCCGATGTCTCCGACGCTTTTTATTATTATGGTTTTCATCAGGAGCACCTGAAATTGACTCAAGCGATAGTCCAGGCGCTTGACGAGCGTGTTGAGGAGTTGAAAAAACGCGTGGAGCTGGGCCGTTCGCGGGCGAGCGAGCCGGCCAGCGCCATGGCGCGTCTTCGCCGGGCGCAGGCGCAGGCCGAGCAAACGCGCGGCGACCTGGGCGTCGGCCGCGCGCTTCTGGAATTTTTGACGGGTATCACGGTGGAGGCTGTCCAGGACGACGACACATTCCCGTTGTTGGCGCAAGCCGGGGCGGACCTGACGGCGTACGCCGGGCGGCGGCCGGACGTACTGGCGGCCGGGGAGGCGGTTACGGTTGCCAGGAAAAAGGTGACGGTCGCCCGGGCCGGCTACTGGCCCAGCGCCCATGTCGAGGGGAACGCGTACACCGAGAAAGCTTCCGCGAGTACCGCCCCGACCCCGGGCATGGACGTGAGCCTGAAGGTCAGCGTGCCGATCTTCGACGGCGCGGAAACTCCGGGGAAAGTCAGGGAAGCCGCGGCATTGGCCCAAGAGGCCGAACTCGAATATAGCAGAATATCCCGTGAGGCCCTGAAGGAAATCCGTCAGGCGTACGCGCGCTGGGAGTCCTCCTCCAAACGGGTGGAGGCGCTCCAGAAGGCCGTGGATGCCGCCGAGGAAAATTACAAACTTCAGCTGGCGGATTTTCAGGTCAGCATGGTCAATAACCTCGACGTGTTGCAGGCGCTGGCGGACCTGGAAGATGTCCGCCGGGATTACATCAGCGCCTTGACGGACATGAAACGGTTTTACTGGGATTTCAAGGTAAAGACGGGGGACCTGGACGATGTCCATCTCTGATATCTCCATCCGCCGGCCCGTCATGGGCTGGATGATGATGCTGGGGCTGATGATCTTCGGCTGGATCAGTTTCCGGTCCATGGGGATCAGCCAGCTGCCCAACGTCGAGTTTCCGGTCATCTCGGTCAGCGTTTCGTGGGAGGGGACCGCGCCGGAGGTCATGGAGTCCGACGTGGTGGACGTGATCGAACAGTCGATCATGACCGTCCAGGGCGTCAAGGACATTTCGTCTTCCGTCCGCCAGGGCCAGGCCACGATCACGGTGGAGCTGGAACTGGGCCGGGACGTGGACGTGGCGGTGCAGGAGGTCCAGACCAAGATCGCGCAGGCGCAGCGGCTCTTGCCCAACGACATCGACCCGCCGATCGTGATCAAGCAGAACCCGGCGGAACAGCCCATCATCTGGCTGGTCCTGCGCGGGGAGCGCTCGCCGCGCGAACTGATGGAATACGTGCAGGACCATCTCCAGGACCAGTTTGCCACGGTCAGCGGCGTGGGGGAAGTATCCCTGGGAGGGTTTGTTGACCCGAACCTGAGGGTCTGGGTGGACCGGGAGAAGCTGTTGCAATACCAGCTGACCGTCCAGGACGTGATCGACGCGATCGAAAAGGAGCACGCCGAATTGCCCGCCGGGCGCATCGAGACGCCGCAGACCGAGCAGAACGTCCGGGCCATGGGCGAGGCGGCCAGCGTCGAAGACTTCGGCAATATCCGCATCCCGCAGCGCGCCGGGCGGCCCGTTTACACGCCGATTTATTTGAAAGACGTCGCCGTGGTCGAAGACGGCCTGGCGGACGTCCGCCGCATTTCCCGCAGCGATTTCAAGACCGCCATCGGCCTGGGGATCCGCAAGCAGACCGGCAGCAATGAAGTGGAGGTCGCCAGGGCTGTCTTCAAGAAACTGGAGAAGGTGCGCGCGCGCCTCCCGCAGGGGATGCAGCTTGACGCCGTGGTCAACCGCAGCAAATTTATCGAAGACTCCATCCATGAACTGAACATCACATTGATTTTATCGGCCGTCGTCACGTCGCTGGTCTGCTGGCTTTTTTTAGGGTCCTGGAGCGCGACGCTGAACATCTTGCTGGCCATCCCCGTCTCGATCCTCGGCGCGTTTATGGTCATCAGGTTCGCCGGGTTCACGCTCAATACCTTCACGATCCTGGGGCTGTCGCTCGCCATCGGCATGGTTGTCGACGACGCGATCATGGTGCTGGAGAACATCACCCGTTACCGGGAAATGGGGCATTCCGCCGTCGAGGGCGCGAGCCGGGGCGCGCGGCAGATCAGTTTCGCGGCGACGGCCTCCACGGCGGCCATCATCGCCATTTTTCTCCCCATCGTGTTCATGCAGGGGATCATGGGAAAATTTTTCTACGAATTCGGCGTGACGATCTCCGCGGCGGTGGCGATCTCATTGTTCGAGGCGCTGGTCTTTACGCCGATGCGCTGCGCCCAGTTTTTGAGGGTGGGGGAACACCAGTCCCGGTTCGGCCGTCAGGTGGACGGGCTGTTCCGCCGGCTGGCCTCCGGCTACAAAAAGTATCTTGAGACGGCCTTGCGCCGGCGCCGGCTGGTCGTCGCCGGCGCGATAGCGCTCTTCGTCGCCTCTCTGGGGGTCGCCGGGCTTTTGCGCAAAGAGTTCGTGCCGCCGCAGGACCAGAGCATGATTTTTTGCACCCTGCGCACGGCCCCGGGGTCGTCGATAAAATTTACCAGCGAGCGTTTCAAGGAGGCGGAGAAAATCGTCGCCGCGCGTCCGGAGGTAAAAAGCTATTTCGCGGCCATCGGCGGGTTCCAGGGCGGGGAGTCGAACCGCGGGATCATTTTTGTCAACCTGAAATATCCGCACGACCGGCCGGTTGTCCCGCCGAACAGAAAGGCGTTGTCGCAAAAAGAGCTGATGAATATCTTCCGTGAGGAATTGAACAAAATTCCGGGGATCAAAGCGGCCATGCAGGACTTGTCGTTAAGCGGGTTCTCCGCCCAGCGCGGGTTCCCCATCGAGCTGACCGTGCGCGGCCCCGACTGGGACCGGCTGGTCGCCCTCACGAACAAAATGCAGGACCAGATGCGCCAGGGCGGTCTGATGGTCGACGTGAATACGGATTATCTGACGGGGTCCAAGGAGGTCCGGGTCATCCCCGACCGCGTTAAAGCCGCCGGGCGGGGGGTGAGCGTGGAGACGATCGGCAAGGCCATCGACGCGCTGATCGGCGGCCGACGCGTGGGCAAATACACGCATAACGGCCGGCGTTACGACATCCGCGTGCGGTTGAAACCGGAGCAGCGTCTCAACCCGGAGGACATTACCAGCATTTATGTGTGGAATAACCAGGGGGAAATGGTCCAGCTCAAGGACGTTGTTGCGGTCGAGCAAAAGGACGCCTCTTTGAACATCACCCGCCGCGGCCGCGAGCGGGCGATCACCATCGACGCCAACGTGGCGCCGGGCAAGTCGCAGTCCGACGCCATCGCCGCGGCGCAGCGCGTCGCCAAAGACGTCTTGCCCGAGGGGTATGACGCCGTCCTGGGTGGCAGTTCGCAGGCCTTCCAGGAATCGAACCGGAGTTTTATATTCGTGTTCGTCATGGGCATCGTCGTGGCGTATATGGTCCTGGCGTCCCAGTTCAACAGCTACCTCCATCCTTTGACGATCCTGATGGCGCTGCCGTTCAGCATCTCCGGCGCCCTGGCCGCGCTGTGGCTGACGGGGCAGTCCCTGAACATTTACAGCATCATCGGGGTCGTCCTCCTGATGGGGATCGTCAAGAAGAATTCGATCTTGCTCGTCGAGTTTACCAACCAGCTGCGCGCGCAGGGCAAAGGCGTGTCCGAGGCCGTCCTGGAAGCCTGTCCCATCCGTCTGCGTCCGATCCTGATGACGTCTTTAGCCACGATCGTGGCGGCCGTCCCGCCGGCGCTGGCGCTGGGCCCCGGCGCCGAGGTGCGCATCCCGATGTCGATCGCCGTCATCGGCGGGGTCCTTGTCTCGACGCTGTTGACCTTGTTCGTCGTTCCCTGCGTTTATATGTTCTTCACGCGCTTTGAGCGGCGCAAATAATGTAGCCTTCCGGGCAGATCCCGCCGGACAGATTCACCGAAGCCCCGCCCCGCAAGCCACCGCCCGCTTGACATCTTCTTAAAATATGGCATACTTCTTTCACCTGTGACTTGAAGTCACAGGTGAAAGAACCCCGATGAGCATGGCAAAATTGTCCAGGATTTTTCAGCACGGATAAAAGTCAATAAAAAATCCGGGAGAATTTTGCCATATCTCGCGAATCGGGGTAACCAATTTATTTCTCTGCAGTTATAAACACTTCCGGGGACGGCAGGGTTTATACGGATAGTTCTGCAGGACATCGCACTATTATCATATAACCCAGGGTTCCCATGATCACCTGTTTAGAGAAAACACACGCCTCGTTATCCCATAAAGTTTTCTGCGGCTTTATCACACTGACGTTTCTGACCAGCGTTATCCTGCCGCCGGGGATTGCCTCGGCGCAGGCAGGGACTACAATATTAAACCTTCCCGTCCCCGGCGCGATGGTGCCGCCCAGCGCCGGTTTTATGCCGGCCTTGATGACCGGCGTCACCATCCATCCCGACAATCCTCTGCGTTTTGACTTTATCATGGACCGCGGCCAAAGCGGTCTGGCCGGCGGGCCGTTGAAAGAAGAATACACAAAGATGATCAAGTATTTCATGGCCTCGTTGACGGTGCCCGAGGACGAGCTGTGGGTCAACCTTTCCCCGTATGAACAAGACCGGATGGTCCCGCGAGGCCTCGGCGATACCGGGATGGGCCGGGACATGCTGGCGCAGGATTATCTGTTGAAGCAGCTCACCGCTTCCCTGATGTATCCGGAGAAAGAGCTGGGCAAGGAATTCTGGAACAAAGTTTATCAGAAAGCCAAAGAAAAATTCGGCACCACCGGGATCCCCGTCAATACCTTTAACAAGGTCTGGATCGTGCCCGACGAAGCCCTGGTTTACGAACAGGGGTCGAGCGCGTTTGTGATTAAGAGCCGGTTGGGAGTTATGTTAGAAGAAGATTATGAAGCGATGAGTCACCAGGACACAAAGTCACCAAGTCACCAAGATCCCGCGGGTGACGTTGTGACAGCGACCGAAGGGAGTCCCCGGCAGGGGAGTGACGTTGTGACCACAGGAATTATTCGCGAGATCATCATCCCCGCCATCGAACAAGAGGTCAACGAAGGCAAGAATTTCGCCAGCCTGCGCCAGATCTACAACGCCCTGATCCTGGCCACGTGGTACAAACAAAAATTAAAGGTAGGGACAGGTCGCGACCTGTCCCTACTTGGCCAGGTGTATGTCGACCAGAACAAGACCAAAGGGATCGACACGCCGGACAAGGAAGTCAACCGGAAGATCTACGACCAATATATCGAGTCCTTCAAGAAGGGCGTGTACAACTTTATCAAGGAAGACGTTGACCCGGCAACGCAAGAGATCATCCCGCGCAAATACTTCTCCGGCGGTGCGCGGCTGACGTATCATCCTAAGAAGGGGTCTTTGATATTGAAGACAGTCGGGCCGTTATTGGTCGGCGCGCTGCTGGCCTTCGGTTCACTCGCCCCGGCGGATGCCCGGAATCTGGTCGCCGCGGCGACACAAGGGAACAAAGACGGCGTCACTACCGAATTTGTCGATAATGCCAGGCCGGGCGATGTCGGGACCGCAATTACGCTCAAAGAAGGCATCGTCGAGCCGCTATTGCTCGCGCAGGCGGCTTCCTTGTTGGTGGAAGACCAGGGTCAAGGGTTCCCATGGCTGGGACTCCCTTCGGTCGCAAGGGTCAAG
>JACRHQ010000114.1 GCA_016217585.1 Candidatus Omnitrophota bacterium
AAAAAATCTATGTGCATAAATTTGTTGATGAGAATAACAAGCCTAAGTATTGGCGCGATATCGGGACGCGCGACGCCTATTACCAGGCCAATATGGACCTGTTGGGCCCGGACAGCAAATTTAATTTACACGACCGGTCGTGGCCCGTGCGTACATATCATGAACAATACCCGCCCATCCGGATGATCAGTACCAAATCCGGCCCGGGCGCCATCATAGATTCCATGGTCTCGGGAGGATGCGTTATCGAGGGCGGATACGTGGAACATTCGATCCTTTCCTCAAACGTCCGGATCGGCGACAACACCCGCGTAAAGAATTCGGTCATTATGGAGGGGGTCACCATCGGCGAGGGGGTCCAGATACAAAACGCGATTATCGACAAGGAAGTGACTGTCCCGCCTTATTCCAGGATCGGGTATGATTTAAAACTCGATGCCAAACGGTTCATCCTGACCACCTCCGGTATTGTCATTGTGGCGAAGAAGGCGTCCGTGGTTGATTCATGATCATTGAACCCAAGATAAGAGGCTTTATCTGCACGACGGCGCATCCCGTCGGCTGCGCCTGGAGCGTCCAGGAGCAGATCGATTACGTCTGCCAGCATGGCAAGATCGCCGGCGGTCCGCGCAAGGTCCTGGTTGTCGGAGCTTCGACGGGATACGGTCTCGCCTCGCGGGTCGTTGCGGCCTTCGGCTGCGGCGCCGGCACGATCGGAGTATTTTTCGAGAAGGAAGCCGAACCCAGACGGACGGCCTCGGCCGGCTGGTATAACGCCGTGGCCTTTGAGCGAAAGGCACAGCAGGCCGGGCTTTATGCCAGGAGTTTTAACGGCGACGCTTTTTCCGACGAGATCAAACAAAAAGTCGTTGAGGCGATTAGAAAAGATTTGGGGCAGGTCGATTTGATTCTTTATAGCCTGGCGTCTCCGCGGCGCCAGCATCCGCGTACCGGCCAGATCTCCAAGTCGGTCCTGAAGCCCATCGGTAACATTTATACGGGCCGGTCGCTGGATGTAACGACTGACACGCTGGAACCTGTCACTTTGCCGGCCGCGACGCCGGATGAAATTGAACAGACGGTTTCTGTCATGGGCGGCGAGGATTGGGAATATTGGATCGACGCGCTGGAGAAAGAGAACCTCCTGGCGCCGGGTGTCAGGACGGTCGCCTATTCGTATGTCGGCCCTGAAATCACGCGAAGCATTTACCGCGACGGGACCATCGGCAAGGCCAAAGATCATCTGGAAGCGACGGCCCGCAAACTGGACGAACGCCTGCGCAAGTATGGCGGCGGCCGCGCGCTGGTTTCAGTCAACAAGGCCCTCGTGACCCAGTCCAGCTCGGCGATCCCCGTCATCCCGCTGTATTTTGTTTTATTGAACAAGGTGATGAAAGAAAAACGCGTTTATGAGGATTGCATTGCCCAGATTTACCGCCTCTTTGCGACGCGGTTGTACGCCGGCGGTCCGATTCCCGTCGACGACAAAGGGCTTGTGCGCATGGACGACCTGGAAATGCGCGAGGACGTCCAGTCCGCTGTCTGCCGCAACTGGGAGAAGTTAAATGACCGGAACCTTGCCCAGATCGCTGACCTTAAAGGGTACCACGAGGAATTCCTCAAGCTCTTCGGGTTCGGGGTTAACGGTGTCAATTACAACGTCGACGTCGACCCTGACCAAAAACTTCTTTCCGCATCTTCCTGATTAACTCCGCTCGTGATCTATATTCCTTTCCCTGTTTTAGCCGGATAATGTAATTAAATGTAAAATTATGCAATATAGTGCATCAATACAGATTAAAACAATTCTTTTATGGTATAAACAGGTTCTTACATAATATATTGAAAATATTTAGATTAAACTGTTGACATCAAGATATTCATGTAATAAATTAGTGAAGCTTGTCGGTGATTGCAATCGATGGATGTAACTTAAAAAGTATATGCAATTTCAACAACTGTTAACGATTGATGAAGTCGCCGGATACCTTCGGGTAAAACGAAGGACTATTTACGAGTGGCTCAAGAAGGGGAAAATCCCTGCCATTAAAACGGTGGGGCAATGGCGCTTTAAGAAAGAGAAGATCGACGCCTGGCTGGACGGGAAATAATTCATTATTTAACCAAGAAGGAGGAAGAAGTAATGGGTACCGCTAAAACA
>JACRHQ010000115.1 GCA_016217585.1 Candidatus Omnitrophota bacterium
CGGGGCGATCGCGCGCAACAACCTCGACGTCGTCCTCGAGGGGGAGGGGGCCGGCGCCGTCCTCAACGGCCTGTACAGCGTTTACAGGGAACAGCTCGTCGACAACCACACCTCGGTCGACCACCGGGTGCCCAACGCGACCAGCAACCAGCTCTACAAAGGCGTCCTCAACGACGCCGCGCGCGCGGTCTTTAACGGCAAGATTTTCGTGCGTCCGGCCGCGCAGAAGACGAATTCCTACCAGTTGAACAAGAACCTCCTTTTAGGCAAGGATTGCCGTGTCGATACCAAGCCCCAGCTGGAGATCTTCGCCGACGACGTCAAGTGCACGCACGGGGCGACGATCGGCCAGCTTGACGAAGATGAACTTTTCTATTTGCAGGCGCGCGGCATCAGCCGCAAGGAGGCCGTCCGGATTCTGACGCAGGGATTCGTGGACGACCTGATCGGTAAAATTTCCAGTGAATCCATCCGCCGGAAAATCAGCCGGCTTCTGGCGCCGAGCCTCGAGGCCCTGGGATAAGGCACAGATGAACACAATCGACAACGAAAAAATCAGGAGAGATTTCCCCAACCTGCGCGTCAAGGTCCGCGGCAAGCCGCTCGTCTACTTTGACAACGCCGCCACGACCTTCAAACCGCGGCCGGTCATTGAAGCGATGACCGGATATTACCAGGAGTACACCTCCAACGTCCACCGCGGGATCCACGACCTAAGCGAGAAGGCGACCGCCGCCTATGAAGGGACGCGCGGCAAAGTCCGGGAATTTCTCAACGCCCGCGACGCCAGGGAGATCATTTTCACCCGCGGGACCACGGAGTCGATCAACCTCGTGGCGTACAGCTACGGCCGGCATTTCCTCACATCCGGTGATGAGGTCCTCATCTCCGAGATGGAGCATCACTCCAACATCGTGCCCTGGCAGATGCTCTGCGAGGAAAAAGGGTGCGTCCTGAAGGTCATCCCCTTTAACGATCAGGGCGAACTGATTTACAGCGAATTTGAGAGGCTTTTAACGGCGAAGACAAAACTGCTTTCCATCGTTTACATTTCCAATTCTTTGGGCACGATCAATCCGGTCAAAAAGATGATCCAGGCCGCGCACGGCAGCGGCGCGCTCGTCCTCGTCGACGCGGCACAGGCCGTGGGCCACCGGGCCATCGACGTGCAGGCCCTCGACTGTGACTTCCTGGCGTTCTCCGGCCACAAACTTTTCGGGCCGACGGGGACCGGCGTTTTGTACGCGAAGGAGAAACTGCTTGAGGCGATGCCGCCGTTTCACGGCGGGGGCGATATGATCAGTTCCGTTACTTTCGAGAAAACGACCTACGCGGCCCTGCCGTATAAATTTGAAGCGGGCACGCCGCACGTGGCCGGGGTGATCGGCCTGGGCGCGGCGGTCGACTACGTCCTTTCCGTCGGTTTTGACGCCATTGAAGGGTACGAACAGAAACTCCTGGAGTACGGGACAAAGGCCCTGACCGCGGTGCCGGGGTTGAAACTGGTCGGTACGGCCAAAGAAAAGGTGTCGATCCTTTCATTTATTTTGCCCGGCGTGCACCCGCACGACATCGGAACGCTGGTCAACGACGAGGGCATCGCGATCCGCACCGGCCACCATTGCACCCAGCCGGTCATGCGGCATTTCGGCGTGCCGGCGACTTCGCGGGCGTCTTTGGCGTTTTATAATACCGAAGAGGAAATCGACGCCCTGGTCAAGGCCCTGCGCAAAGTCAGGGAGGTGTTCTCATGATCCCGGACAGCCGCGCCGAGCTTTACCAGCAGGTCATTATCGAACACAACAAAAACCCCAGAAATTTTCATAAAATGCCCCAGGCGACCCACACGGCGGAAGGGTATAATCCGCTCTGCGGCGACCACCTGAATATTTACCTGAACATCAAGGCGCCGGACGGTGTGATCGAGGACGTTTCCTTTGAAGGCGACGGATGCGCGATCTCTAAAGCGTCCGCTTCCTTGATGACGATGAGCCTTAAAGGTAAAACGCTTAAAGAGGCCGACGTTTTATTCGACCAGTTCCATCGTCTCATCAAGGGCGATCTTCATCCCGACAAGGACCCCAACGTGCTGGGAAAACTGTCGGTCTTCTCCGGCATCTGGCATTTTCCCGCGCGCGTCAAATGCGCCATCCTCTGCTGGCATACGATGAAGGGCGCGCTGGAGAAAGTGAAGACGGTCTCAACGGAATAAATGAGGTTATCCGGTTATCCGGGAATCCGGGACTAGGTAAGCCGGATATCCGTTATGTAAAGTGTCAAGCTGCTGTTTGACGCATGTGAAGTTAAATGAAGAACCTATTAACCTGATCTGGTTATGCACTTTACTCTAGTCACGTTTTTTGATAACATTCGGGGTTATGGAG
>JACRHQ010000116.1 GCA_016217585.1 Candidatus Omnitrophota bacterium
GGCGTTCGAGGACACGCTGCCATAACGGCACGACCAGTTTCTCGATGGACTGGTGGTACTGTTTGCAGTCCTGCGGCGTGTAATCGAACCGGTGCAGGGACCGGAATTTGTATTCGCAAAAATTTGCGCAGCCGGCGTTTCTGGCTATCGTGACCCGCAGCGAGACCAGCCGGTCGAACAGTCTTTCCAGCTGGTCTTTGTCGCGCAAGCGACGGCCGGCGGCGGCTTTCCAGGCGCGTTCGCGCAGTCCCCGGTCCGGTTCATACAAAAATTTTCCCATTTCCGGCATGGTCCGCTCTTTCCCCTCAAAGTTGACCGTCATCGCGCCGGTAATCGTTTGGTATTCCTGGGTAAGGAGGTCGACTTCGGTCTGGAGCGTGACGTTTTCCTGGACGAACAAATCAACGTCCGTCCGGAGGCCGCGCGCGTAGACGTGGTAGCGCTGTCCGAAGGAGGGGGAGTCGAGATGCCAGCGTGCCTGCTCGACGAGGAATTTGCGGTTGAGCTGGTCCGCGAATATTTTGACCGTTGGCTGGATAGTTTCAATGAACTGCTGATAGGCCCGGGCGCGGGACGGATCGTCGGTCTGGCAGGTCATGCGGATATAGAGGATGGCCCCTGTCTGGCTCAAGGCGGCGTCCAGTTCCGAGCGGTCCCGTATCCATTCCTCCATTTCCCCAGCGGAATGGATCGTCCGTTCCAGGAGCGTCTGGCACAACGGCCTTACCTGGTCCAATGCGGCCAGGTCGGCCTGCGGCGGGACAAAACGCCGCTTTTGATACGGCTCTAATTGTTCAAAGTCCAATTTGGCGGTCGTATCTGTGAGCATCTTTTGCGCGTGCGCGTTCATACGAAATATTGACAAAACATATTTTTAAAGTATAATTGGAACCTCAATCCAATCTTTAACGAGGGAATGTCATGCCTAAACAATGTATTATTTGTCATAAAGGCCCGACGCCCGGCGCCAAATATAAACGCCGCGGCCAGATCAAAAGGACCGGCGGTGCCGGTTCCAAGATCGTCGGAAAAAGCCTCCGCCGTTTTTTGCCCAACCTGCAGCGGGTCAAGATCAATCTTGATGGAACAGTCAAACGCGCTCACGTGTGCACCAGCTGTATCAGCGCCGGCAAAATCCTCAAAGCATAACTTCCGTATCTCGTCGCTCGTATTTCGTATATCGTAGATTTTTTTACGAGATACGATATACGGTATACGAAATACGTTATTCGTTATTCATTCAACCGGATATCTTTCAATTTCAACTGCGGGGTCGGCGCTTTGTTCCAGTCATCAAGCGTGATTTGGTACGCCAGATCGATCTTTCCTCCAGGGTGAATCAGCCCGCTGTATCGCGCCATCCCGAACCCGACCGCCGAGATCGTGCAGTTTCCGTCCGTAACCCAGAATTTCAGCGTATCCTTGCCCATGATCTTGGGGAACGTCTTGACCGTAACGGCGCGCGAACAGAAAACCGGCGCCGGGTTCCCTTCGCCGAAAGGTTCCATTTCTTCGATAATGCCGGCCAGATCCATCGTGACGCTGGACAAGGGGATCTCGCAGTCAATGGAAAGCGTCGGGACAAGTTTTTTCGCTTCCAGCATTTCCTGCGCGATTTCGTTGATGAGCGTTTTAAAAGGGTCGATGTTTTCTTCCTTGATGGTCAGCCCGGCCGCGCCTTCGTGCCCGCCAAAGGCTTCCAGATACTGCGCGCAGCTTGAGAGGGCGTTATGCAGATGAAACCCGTCGATGGAACGCGCGGACGCCGTGCCGATGCCGTTCTCGTCGATGGATATGACGATCGCCGGCCGGTAATATTTGTCGGTAATCTTGGAAGCGACGATGCCCAGCACCCCCTTATGCCAGCCTTCCTTGCTCAGGACGATCACTTTCTGGTCCTTGAAGTTGACGTCCTGTTCGACGATCGTCATGGCCTCTTCCACGATGTCGCCCTGCATTTTCTGGCGTTCGCTGTTGTGGCGTTCGAGCGTTTTGGCAAGGTCAAAGGCCTCTTGCGGGTCTTCGCTTAAGAAAAGGTCCAGGGATTTGTGGGCCGTGTCCATCCGTCCGGCGGCGTTGATCCGCGGACCAAGGATAAACCCCACGTGGAAAGGCGTGACTTTCTTCCCTTTGATCTTGGCCGTCTCCAGCAGGGCCAGCAACCCTTTATTGCGGGTCTCGGCGATCCTGGCCAGACCGGATTTGACGATGATCCGGTTTTCCCCCTGCAGCGGCACGATATCGGCGATCGTGCCGATCGCGGCCAGGTCCAGCAGGTCTTCGCTTGGTTTTCCCGCCAGGGCCTGGATCAATTTCGTCACGAGGCCGACCGATGCTAAATGTTTAAACGGATAGGGGCAGTCTTTTTGTTTGGGGTTGATAATCGCGACGGCCCTGGGCAGCTCTTCATCCGGTTCGTGGTGGTCGATGATGATGACCTCCACGCCGGATTGATTGAGTAAATCCACTTCCCTGTGGGCGTTAATGCCGCAGTCCACCGCGATTAAAAGTTTAACGCCTTTCTCCCGGGCGAATTCCGCGGCCTCTTCATTAAGCCCATAGCCGTGGTGAAACCGGTGCGGGATGTAATGGACGACTTCGAGTCCCAGCCGGGTGAGGACGTTATTCAGCAATGCCGAAGAAGTAACGCCGTCCACATCATAGTCGCCGAAAACGAGGACGCGCTCTTTCTTTTCTTGCGCCCGGCGGATCCGCCGGACGGCGGTATCCATATTCTTCAGGAGGAACGGGTCGTGGAGTTTGGCAAGGTCGGCTTTAAGAAAATCGCGGGCTTCCTGGATATCCCGGATCTCCCTGTTAATAAGGAGCTGGGCGATGATCGGGTGGACGCCAAGGGCGTCGCTCAAGACCGCCTGGAGTTTCGGGTCGGCATCCGGGATTTGCCAGTTTTTGTACACGATTGTCTTTTACATCCTTTCCGGGGTGCTTAATCCGAGAAGGCGCAGGCCGTTGGCCAGGACGATCTTCGTCGCGTTGGCCAGGGCGAGGCGTTCGGCGGAGAGGTCCTTGTCGTCGCCGATCACGCGGTGCTGGTCGTAAAATTTATGGAACACCATGGCCAGTTCGTGCAAATACTGCATGAGCGCGTACGGGTCCAGTTCATGACAGCAAACGGACAGGATGTCCGGGAAGCTTCCCAGCTTTTTGATCAGGTCCAGTTCCTCCGGCGCGTTCAACAGGGAAAAACTGTTTTCCCGTTGTTTCAAGCACGCCTCCTGCGCTTTTTTGTTGATGCTGTGGATCCGGGCGTGGGCGTACTGGATATAGTAAACGGGGTTCTCCGGGGTTTCTTTTTTCGCCAGCTCCAGGTCGAAGTCCAGGTGCGCGTCGATATGGCGCATCAGAAAGAAAAAGCGCGCGGCGTCGACGCCGACTTCATCGATGACCTCGCGCAGGCTGATGAATTCGCCGCGGCGTGTGGACATCGACACGGGTTTACCGTCGCGGTAGATGGTCGCCAGCTGCACGATGAGGACGTTGAGGGAATCCGGACTTTTCCCCAGCGCCTGCGCCGCGGCCTTGATGCGCGGGATGTAGCCGTGGTGGTCCGGCCCCCAGATGTTGATGATCCTGGTGAAGCCGCGCTCGTATTTGTTTTTGTGATAGACGATGTCCGGCAAAAGATACGTGTGGCTGCCGTCGCTTTTTCTGACCACGCGGTCTTTATCGTCGCCGAAATGGGTGGATTTAAACCACAAGGCGCCGTCTTTTTCGTAGAGGAACCCTTTTTCTCCCAGGAGTTTCAGGACGGCGGCGATATTGTCTTTGGTGGCGACCTTTGTTTCATTGGTCCAGCATTCAAAACGCACGTTGAAATCTTCGAGATCCTTGCGGATAACGGACAATAGATAATCGACCCCGTAATTCCTGAAGTTGACCGGATCCTGCCCGGCGAGCGCGTCGAGAGTTTTGACCCCGGCCCTGGTAATAAATTCCCTGGCGATATCCTTGATGTATTCGCCCTGATAGCCGTTTTCCGGAAGTGTAGACTGCCCTCCTAATAGTTCAATGGCCCGGCAGCGGATGGATTCGCCCAAGAGGTTGATCTGGTTGCCGCCGTCATTGATGTAATACTCGCGGGTCGCCTTAAAGCCGAGGAAATCAAGGATATGCGCCAGGGCGTCTCCGACGGCCGCCTGGCGGGCGTGGGCGACGCTTAAAGGTCCCGTGGGGTTCGCGCTGACAACTTCGACCTGGACCTTCTGCCCGCGGCCGCGGTCGGACCGTCCGTAATCATTTTTTGCCTTGAATATCTCTTCCAGGATTTCGAAAAGCGCCGGCGGCGTTAGAAAGAAATTGATAAAGCCGGGATTCTTGACTTCGATTTTGGCGATTTTATCCTGAAACGGGGTATGCGCGAGGCTGTCCTGGAATATCCCGCGGAATTCCTCCGCGATGGCGAGGGGAGCCTTGCGCAGGACTTTGGCTGATTTCAGGGCGATGTTGGCGGAAAATTCGCCGTGGAGCCGCTGCGCCGGGAAGTCCAGCTCAACGGGCGGCAGAACGGTATCGGAAGGCAATTTCCGTTTTAAGGATTCCTCGAGATGTTTGGCCAGTTGTGCACGCAAGTCGGATAGCATGTGGGTAGGAAACGGCCGTCCGGGATCTCCTTAGGCCTGCCATTTGACCTGCGGGGCGTCCTGCCAGAGATATTCCAGCTGATAAAATTCCCTGACGCGTTTCTGGAAGACGTGGGCGACGACATCGCCGGTGTCGACCACGATCCAGTCAGCCTTGGTCACGCCTTCCCTGGCGCGCATGGAAACGCCGGATTCGGCGAGTTTTTCCTCGATATCATCGGCGATGGCCCGGGCGTGCCTGTCGGTATTCCCTGAACACAGGACAAAATAATCGCAATAGTTCACGATCTTGCGCATGTCCAGGACAACGATATCTTCCGCTTTTTTCTCAGAAGCGAATCGGGCGATGGATTTGGCTGTCTGTCTGGAAGTCAATGAAACTATCGGGAATAGCAGGATTCAAATGGTTACTTCTTTAATTTTGCCGCCTGGTCTTTGCTGAGAACTCTCCAGCATTCATGGGTGCCTTTGGGGGACTTGGCAACGGCGAAGAAAC
>JACRHQ010000122.1 GCA_016217585.1 Candidatus Omnitrophota bacterium
ATCCGCAAGTTTTCGCAGGAAAAACTGGAAACCCAAGACCTTTTAACCAGGTACAACAGCTTGTCCCAGCCGATGGTTGATTTCTTGCACGCTTGTGTTTTGGGACGCAAAAACATGATCGTCTCCGGCGGCACGGGAGCCGGGAAAACAACGCTCTTGAACGTCTTGTCCGAATTTATCCCCGACGGAGAGCGTATTATCACGATCGAAGACGCCGCCGAGCTGAAGCTTAAAAAAAGTCATTGGGGGCGGCTGGAGTCGCGCCCGCCGAACGTGGAGGGCAAGGGGCAGGTGAGCATCCGCGACCTTTTTATCAACTGTCTTCGCATGCGGCCCGACCGCATCGTCATCGGCGAGTGCCGCGGGCCGGAGGTCCTGGACATGCTTCAGGCGATGAACACGGGCCACGACGGTTCGATGACCACCTTGCACGCCAATTCCACCCGCGACGCCCTCACACGCATGTCTTCGATGATCCTTTTAAGCGGCGTCGAGCTGCCGGTGCGCGCCATCACCGAAATGACCTCTTCGGCCATCGATATCATCGTGCACATCAACCGTTTTTCCGACGGGACCCGCAAGCTCACGGGCATCACCGAAGTGGCCGGCCTGGACAAGGAATTCCAGCTGAAACTGGAGGACGTTTTTGTCTTTCGGCAAAAAGGTCTTGATAAAGACGGCAAGATCCTCGGCGATTTTGAAGCGACCGGCTATATCCCTGAATGTTACGATGACCTCGTTGCCCGGGGCATCGCTCTTAACAAGGAAATGTTCCGAAAGCCCGCGGGATAATCGCGTGCGCCCTTCCGGGGCGCATCCTCCTCCCCCCAGGCCTCCTTTCATGCGCATTATCAATACTACCAAAAACACGACCATCGCCGACACGGCATGTGTGGCCGATACCTGGCGCTCGCGCATGGTCGGCCTTCTGGGGAGGGAAAATATTCCGGCGGGTGAGGCGCTTGTGATTACGCGCTGCCGGTCCATCCATATGTTTTTTATGCGGTTTGCCATTGATGTTGTTTTTGTGGACAAAAACGACCGCGTGGTTGGACTTGTGGAGAATATCCCCCCATTCCATTTAAGCCCCGTTTTTTTCTCTTCCAGTTACGTTGTTGAGCTCCCTGCGGGAACTGTCGCGCTCACGCGGATTTCGCAAGGCGACCATCTGGCATTCGAGAATCAAGACAGTATTTGAAATAGCGTCACAGGTGTGATATGCTGTCGTAAATGTCCAATCTGAAATAGTGTTGTTTCTATGGGAGTTATTTATAAATTCAAAAAAGAGGTTATTGATTTTGTCCTGCAGCAGAAGCGGGATAATCAAAGTCTCGGCTGCCGTCAGCTGGCGGTTCTGACCAGCGAAAAATTCAAACTGCAGGTCTCCAAATCTTCGGTAAATGCCATTATCAAAAACGCCCGTTTAAGCAGCGGGGTCGGGCGAAGGCCGGGGTTCGAGCCGGCGCCGCGAAAATTCCAGATCCCCTCCAGAAAAAAGGAACAGCTTTCCGACGAGATGCGCAAGGTCGGGCTTGAAAAGAAAAAACAGCCCGCCGCATCCGTCCCCAGGCCCGTCCGGCGGGCGGCGGCCGCTGCATCCAGGACGCCACAAGCCGCCGTTACGCAGGATTTTTTGGATCAAGTGGAGCGGCTGCGTCAAGAGCGGATCCGCCGGAAAGGACCGGTCCGGGAGGGGATGGGATGCGTGTTCCTTATGGCGGCGCAGTGGGAGTTGTCACGGACGTCTGTTTTGGGAAAATTATTGCGCAAATATGCCCGGCAGCAGCTCCCCGATCTTTTTGACGCCGCCTGTGACATACTGCCCTGTTTGAGCGCGCTGGGGGTCAACCCGGCTGAACAGATTGGACAATTGTCCAGCCACGCATTGTGGACATTTCTTCCACCTTCGGTTTTCCCGGGTGATGTATTGGAGGCATTTCATGGGTTGAGCTATATTCTGCCTTCCAGAAGACTTCTGTTTGAATATGAGGAAGAAAAAAAACAAATGCTGGTGGAGGCGGGTGAATTTCGTGTTCTTCTGGAAGATGGAAGCGAAATAGTGATGGACGCGCGTCTGACCGGCGTATGGCCACAAAAAGCCCCCCCGCAGCTCTCGGCGCCCCTGGAGCAGGCCATGTCCGCCTTGTCTCATGGCCTGGTCAGCAATAATCGCCCCGCGGTTTTTTTGTCGTCGGCCGGTAGGCTCTCCCCTGACGGGGACCTCCGGCCTTCTGGAGGTGCAGAGCAATTTCATCATGGCGTTGGGGAGATGATCGCCGCCTGCGAGGGGCTGGCAAACAAGCGTCCGAAAAAGCTGGATGTTTTGAGCCCGTCGGGCGAGCTGTTGGCCGCATTTTCTTCTTTTCCCGACAAGAAACGGATTTTTATGTTGGGAGTGTGGCCGTGGCAAAAAGAATTCACTTTTTTCTTAAAGGCCGCCGGGGGGTTGGAGCCATTTTATTGTGAAGAACTGGACCGGGTTGTTTATGTCCGGGACTGGTTGACTTCTCCTCCTCCTTCGGGCATATTTCAGGGGCAGTTAAAAGGGGCCGGGCCGTTCCGGGCCATCGCGGTATCGATGTCATCGCCGGCGGCGGAAGCGGTTATTTTTACCAATTGGGTCCAGGGGGCGGTTAAAGATGCCGCAGTGGCTTTTTTGCGGCGGTGGCCTTATTTAGATAAAGGGCCGGCCGGTCGGGTGTTGGCGCATGGGACGGACAAGGAGGCCCGCCTGTCCTTACCGGAATTTGAATCGCTTTCATCCCAGGCGGAACAAACAGAGCTTTCTGTTTTATCCAGAGATTTAGGTGAGGCGCTGCACCGGTATTGTCAAAAGCGGTTTTTTGAAGAGTTCCACACCAAAGATGATATAAATGCCTTCAGGTCAATCTATTATGGAATATCCGGCAGTTGTTCAAGCGGCAAGGAGCGGGTGGAAATTGTTCTGAATCCGCCGGCCGGCCATGAACGGCTGGATGAATTACGGCTGGCCGCGCAGCGCCTTAACGAAAGCGCTGTGACAGACTCCTGGAACAGGCAGCTGTTTGTTACGGTAGAATAATATAATATAAAATATTTCTTTATCCGTCTTGACACCCTTTAAAGCCATGCTATACTTTTCAGTGCCGATCTTTGATTACGCTTACGACACCGCAAGGTGTTTATTATAGAGGCCCTAAGGAATTCTCTGTTGAAGCGGGAGACGGATATATCCGTCTCCCGCGGAAACAGAAAGGGCACGGATAGTCTGTTAAACACCCAGGGGCGTCGCGATGAGGCTGGATTAAGAACATGACTCAAAAAGGTCAAAGCCTGCTAGAATATGCCTTGGTCGCGGCGGTCGTCACGGCAGCCGTGATTGCCATGAGCACCTACGTGTTCCGGTCAGTACAGGCCACCCAACAGACCATCCAGACAGAATTCCAGAAGGAATAAGAAATAAAATTCGATTCCTAATGTTTTTATTTTATCAGGGAGGAAAAACATGTTGAGGAAAAAGAAAGCACTGTGTCTCCAGGATGCCGTTTCTCTGAAGGGGAAGGGGCAGGAGAAAAAGTCCAGGGGGCAAAGCACCATTGAGTATATCATCCTGGTCGCGGCGGTCATCGCGGCTATCCTGGTCTTTTCTCCGGGATTCAGGACGGCGTTTCAGCAGACATTAAATGCCGGCACCAACGGCATGCAGAACATGGCCCTGAGATTAAGTTCGTCAAGGCCAAACAAGTAATACAGCACAAGAGTTGAAGATAACCATTGATGAGTAACAGTGGAGAAATCCTCAGGAGGAAAAATCCATGTTGAGAAAATTATTGAAAAACAAAAAAGCGCAGAATACCGCCGAGTACGCGATTCTGATTTCGCTCGTCGTGGCCGGTATCATCGCGATGCAGACCTACGCCCAGCGCGCCTTGCAGGCCAGGGTCCGTGATGCCGCGAGTTATATGAAAAACGAGATAGTGACGGCGGACACGACCGGGAGCATGGGGGGAACGGTCCAGTATGAACCGTATTATCTGACGACGGATTATACGATCAGCCGTAATGAAGCAACGACCAAGAAACTGGATACCACGACAACCCGGCAGGACGCACTCTTGCAGAGAACGCGTGAGGTGGGCGGTTTCCAGAACATGAGTTACAACGCGCAGAAGTTTAATGAGGCGTTTTAAGAGAGACAGTAATTCTTAGGAGGAAAAATCAAATGTTTACATACTTGAACAAACGCAGAAAAAAAGGACAGAGTACCCTGGAGTACGCGGTCCTGATTATCATTATCATCGGCGCCCTGTTGTCAATCCAGGTGTATATCAAGCGCGGTATCCAGGGGCGCTTGAAAGGCGCGGCGGATGACATCGGGGACCAGTTCTCTGTTGGGAACACCAACATAGTTTCTACTATGACAACGTCAAGCCGGACCAAAGATGCGTTCAAAGCGGGCGTGTCGGGCTCCACATTGCTGGGCAATGAAGTGACAACGACCAGGACCAACGCGTATATTATGAACGTCGAGTACGAATTCTGGGGTAAAAAAGGTTAATTTTTTATCTCTGGATTGCTTGACAGACGCGTTGCAAAAAACGGCTTACTTGGGGGGCGGTTCTTTTCCAGGTAAGCCGTTTTTTATGCAGGAAATACGATTTACCATTAACCAAAATATGTTAAGATACCTTAAAACCAACAACGCCCAGGCGGTCATGGGGGAATACGTCCTGGTGCTTTTCGTGGTTGTCGGGATGGTGACCGCCATGACTATTTATTTCAAGCGGGCAGTGCAGGCGCGTATCGTCGGCGCCCGCGACAAGATGTTCAACATCGTTTTAAACCGGACCGCGGGTTATTATACGGGCAGCATATACCGGGAATACGAGCCGTATTATGCCAACACGGAATCCTCGGCGGCCAGGAGTGAAGATACAAGGACAGAGCTTTTGCCTGGGGCGACAACCGGGATTTTCCGCAAGACGCTCGACGAGGTGACGGCCGTGCAGACGCGCAGTGAAACCGCGCCGCCCAAAGACGCGAAGTAAGAAGCAAGAGGTAAGGGGTAAGAGATAAGAGGTAAGAAAAGATGATGAGAAATGCGAATGAAAAAGACAAGGGCTTTCGCAAGACCCAATCTTACCTCTTACCTCTTACCTCTTACCTCTTATTTAAA
>JACRHQ010000117.1 GCA_016217585.1 Candidatus Omnitrophota bacterium
CCGTACCAAAATTTATGCCCCCGGCCTTTTAAAGGACGCGCCGTCCGCGTTCCTTTCCATCCCTTGCAAAGACAAAGAGTTCAGCGGACAAAATTACACGATCCAGGTCGCCCCGGAAGACTGTACGGGCTGCGGCATCTGCGTGGACATCTGTCCGGCCAAGAACAAGATGGAAACCCGGCTGAAGGCCATCAACATGACGCCGCTGGCGCCGATCCGGGAACAGGAGAAGGCGAGCTGGGAATTTTTTGAATCGCTGCCGGAGGTCGACCGGCGCCTGGTCAAGCAGTCCTCCGTCCGGGGGGTCCAGTCGCTGCAGCCGTTATTCGAGTTTTCCGGCGCCTGCGCCGGCTGCGGCGAAACGCCGTATATCAAGCTGGCGACCCAGCTCTTCGGCGACCGCATGCTCGTGGCCAACGCCACGGGGTGTTCCTCGATCTACGGCGGCAACCTTCCGACGACGCCGTGGACAAAGAACAAGGACGGCCGCGGGCCGGCCTGGTCGAATTCGTTGTTCGAGGACAACGCGGAGTTCGGGCTGGGCTTTAGCATCGCCCTGACCAAACAAAAACAGTACGCCCTGGAATTACTGCGTAAACTCGAATCCGAAGCCGGTTCGGCCCTGGTCCGGGAGATCGCGGACGCCCGGCAGACGGACGAAGCGGAAATTCTCGAACAGCGCAAGCGCGTCGAGTTGTTAAAGACGAAGATTATCAAGAACAAATCCGCCGCAGCCCGGCATCTTTTGAGCGTGGCCGATACGCTGGTCAAGAAAAGCGTCTGGATCATCGGCGGCGACGGCTGGGCCTATGACATCGGGTTCGGCGGTCTGGACCATGTCCTGGCCAGCGGGGCCGACGTGAACATCCTCGTCCTGGATACCGAGGTGTATTCCAACACCGGCGGGCAGATGTCGAAGGCGACCCCCCGGGGGGCGGTGGCCAAATTCGCGGCCGCGGGCAAGAAGCTCGGGAAAAAGGACCTGGCCCGGATGGCGATGACCTATGAACACGTTTACGTGGCCAACGTGGCCATGGGGGCCAGGGACGAACACACGCTCAAGGCCTTTATCGAGGCCGAGCGCTACGAAGGGCCGTCGCTGATCATCGCCTACAGCCATTGCATCGCCCACGGGATCGATATGACCGCGGGCATGCAGATCCAGAAAGACGCCGTGATGTGCGGCTATTGGCCGCTGTTCCGCTATAACCCGCAGCTTTTAAAGGAAGGGAAGAACCCTCTGGTCCTGGATTCCCCGGACCCGAAGATCCCGTTGAAGGATTACGCGTACAAGGGAAACAGGTTCAAGATGCTGGTCAAAAGCAACCCCGAAGAGGCCAGGCGCCTGATCCAGCTCGCCCAGGAGGACGTCTTGCGGCGGTGGCAGACGTACCAGGCCATGGCGCAGACGGGTCCCGAAGCCGAGGCCGTCCAGCCGTCGAAAGGGTGAAGGGGTTAAAGGTATGGACCTGACAACGACTTATCTGGGCATGAAGCTGAAGAACCCCCTGGTGGCTTCCGCGTCTCCTTTATCCGAATCCGTCGATAACATCGCCAAACTGGAAGACAAGGGCATCGCCGCCGTGGTGATGCATTCCCTTTTTGAGGAACAGTTTGTCCGGGAGGCGCTGGAGTTGAACCGTCATTTGACCGCCGGCACGGAAAGCTACGCGGAAAGCCTGTCCTATTTTCCGGAACTGTCGAATTTCGTCGTGGGGCCCGAGGAATATCTGGACCATATCCGCAAAGCCAAACGGCGCGTGAAGGTTCCTCTGATCGTCAGCCTCAACGGGTGTTCTGCCGGCGGATGGACGAAATACGCGCGCAACCTCCAGGAGGCCGGGGCCGACGCCCTGGAGTTGAACATTTATTTCCTGGCGGCCAATGCCGATACGGAGGGGGCCGCGGTTGAGGAAGAATATATCCGTATTCTGAAAGCGGTTAAAAAGAACGTCGACATCCCTGTCGCCGTTAAACTGAGCCCTTTTTTCAGTTCCGTGGCCAACATGGCCAAACGTTTGGACGAGGCGGGGGCCGACGCCCTGGTCCTGTTCAACCGTTTTTATCAGCCCGACATCGACCTGGAGACCCTCGACGTCGTGCCCAACGTCATTTTGAGCGCGCCCCAGGCGATGCGGCTGCCGATGCGCTGGATCGCCATACTGCACGGCCGCCTGAAGGCGGACCTCGCGGCCACCGGCGGTATCCACACCGCCGAGGATGTCCTGAAGATGCTGATGGTGGGGGCCGATGTCACGATGCTGTGTTCGACGCTCTTGCGCAACGGCCTGGACCAGATCGGCGTTATCCTCGAGGAAATGGAACGCTGGATGCAAGAGCACGGATATACCTCCGTGCGGCAGATGCAGGGGAGCATGAGCCAGAAATCCTGCGCCGACCCCGCCGCCTTCGAACGGGCCAACTACATGAAGGCCCTGCAGACGTACCGCAAAACTTTTTAAAAGATACCATGGGCTTTGCCCGTGGGACTCCATCCCTGGAGGTTAAAGTGAATATCATTTGGGAGAAAGCCACGGAAGAAAAATTCAAGCAAATGCTTGAGAAGGTCCCGGTCTTCCTGCGCGAGGTCGCGCGCAAAAAAGTTTTCCAAAAAGCGGAAAGTCTGGCCGGCAAGGAAGGCCGGGCGCAGGTCACCGAAAAAGACCTGGTCGACGCATTTTTTGTCGAAACGCCTTTCGGTTTCCACGGCCCTATGAAGACGGACATGGAAGCGCTGGGCATTGACTACACAAAATATGGGCACGCCGGATAGGAGGTTGTCATTATCATGATGAAGACCCGGCAATACGTCATCGATGAGTACGCCGATCATCAGCTCTACAAGGAACTGGCCGCGCGGGAAAAAGACGCCGGCAACACGCAGGCCCTGCTCAAGCTGGCGGAGCAGGAACACGAGCACTATCTTTTCTGGAAGAAATTTTTGCCCGGTTATCAACCCGTTTTAAGTCCGTTTTTTTTGGCTGGTTTCCGTCTCATGCGCCGTCTCTGCGGGCTGACTTTTACCGTAAAATTCCTGGAACGCCGCGAACACAAGACCGTCGAGGAGTACAAGCGGGTGGCGGCTGAATTCGCCGGCGAGGACAAGGCCAGGCTGGAGAAGATCATCAGCGATGAAAATGAGCACGAGAATTTTTTTATCGGCCAGATCCAGGAAACGGTCATCAAGTATATCGGATTTATCGCCCTGGGCCTGGCCGACGCGATCGTCGAGGTCACCGGCGTTCACGCGGGGTTTCTGGGCGTGACCAGTTCAACGCTCTTCGCGGGGATCTCGGGTGTCATCGTCGGGTTCTCCGCGGCGATCTCCATGGGCTCGGCGGCCTATCTGCAGGCCAAGCATGACCCTCACCGTTCGGCGTGGACGTCGGCCGTCATCACGGGGGTCTCCTACATCTTTTCGGTCGTCATGCTCGCCGTACCCTATTTCCTGACGCGCAACATGAGCCAGGCCTTCATGCTTTCCACGCTGGTGGGCATGCTGTTGATCGCGCTGTTGACGTTTTACAGCGCGGTCGTTTTCGACCGCCGTTTTTGGCGGGAATTCCTGGAGACCGTCGGGCTGATGCTGGCCACCGCCGCGGTCACCTTCGTCTTGGGGGTTTTTATCGGGAAGACTTTCGGGATACAACAGATGATGAGTTGAACAAGTAACCATGCAAGGGAGGTTGTGATGTTGACTATTTACGGCAGTGATCTCTCGGCCCCGGCGAATAAAGTCCGGTTCGCCGCCAACGCCATCGGCGTCAAATATGAATACAAGCGCGTGGATCTGCGCGCCGGCGATCACCTGAAGCCGGAATTCCTGGCGGTCAACCCGGTGGGGAAAGTCCCGGCCGTTGACGACGGCGGGTTCAGGATGTTCGAGAGCAACGCCATCATCCGCTACCTCGCCGATAAAAACAATTCCCCGCTTTATCCCAGGGATCTGCGGGAACGGGCGGTGGTGGACATGTGGCTGGATTTCGGGAGCATGCACGTCGGGACGGTCTTGAGCAAGGTGATCTACAACCGTATTTTCGTGCCGTTGCGCGGTCTGCCGGCCGATGAAAATTCTCTGCAGGAAGGTTTGAAATTCCTGGAGCGGTTTTTGCCCGTCGTGGACGGTCAGCTGGCGAAAAACAAGTACATCGCCGGCGCCAAATTCACGCTGGCGGACATCAACCTGCTGGCGCTTTTTGACCCGTGCGAGATCGCCGCCATCGACATTTCTCCCTACAAAAATATCGTCCGCTGGCGGGCGGCGTTACGCAAAGAGAAATTTTATACCGACTGTCATCAAGCGTACGGTGTATCTTTAAAAGAGCGTCTGGCCGCGGTGAAGGCGAAATAAAAGAAGACATGTGATTCAGGTCGTGCGATGGAAATTGGCGCCGGCGACCGGAGGTCAATGTGAAGAAGATCTTGATTGTTGAAGATGACCCGGAGCTCGCTTTTTTATTAAAGCGTTGCCTGGAGTCGGGCGGTTATCAGGTTATAACCGCTTGCGACGGCGAAGAAGGTTTCTCGAAATTTATAACGGAGCGCCCCGGTCTTGTCATATTGGACCTGGGGCTGCCGAAAATCAACGGGTATGAAGTCGCGCGTAAAATACGCAAAGAGCGGGAGGATAAAACGCCGATACTTATGCTGACGGGGAAGGGCGAAGACGCGGACAGGATTATTGGCAGGGTAAGGGGGGCGGACAAATATATGACCAAACCGTTTGAGCTGGAAGAATTGTTGGAGCAGGTCAAATCCCTTTTAAAGGAATAAGCAATTCGCCTCCAAATACCCAGACAATTTCAGACAATAGCGTAGCGTCAGCGGTATTTTTTGATATAATATTTTCAAAGATAAAATAAAGAAGTGAGTTTGAATGATCAAGATACGAGAAATTGAGAAGGCGGCATTGAGTCTGCCCGCCAAAGATTGGGACACCTTCAGAGCGTGGTTCCACAAAATTGACGCCGCGCGCTGGGACCGGAAGCTTGATCGTGATGTTCGGTCCGGTAAGCTGGATCGCCTCGCCCAAAAAGCCGTCGCGGATTTTCACAAAAGCCGCTGTAAAGCATTATGAAGCATTTCGCGAGTCCTTCCTTACACACGCGGAATATGTGATGCCCCGGGATTAGATGCATTTATTTCTTCC
>JACRHQ010000118.1 GCA_016217585.1 Candidatus Omnitrophota bacterium
ATGAGGCGCAGGCCAACGCGAGGCTTTACGCCCGCCATTTGACCGCGCTGACATTGAGGATTTCGGCTTCGGTCTCCACGCACAGCCACCCCTTGTTGACGCGGCGGCCAAAAGTTAACAAGGTTATTATCCTTGTCATCACCTCCGACAAGGGGCTTTGCGGGGCGTTTAACCATAATGCCAACCGTCGGGTGGCCTTATGGGTCCGGGAGAACCGCCACCACGAGACAATCGATATCTGGTGCTGCGGACGCAAGGGGTTCATGTATTTTGACCGCCATGACCTCGTCAAGGCCCATTATGATGACGTGACGGCCGCCCCGCGTTTTGAAGACGCCATGAAAATCGGGGATGATTTAAGCCGGGCCTTCCGGGACGGCCGCTGTGACGCCGCTTATCTCTCGTATAACCAGTTCTTTAATCCTCTGGTCCAGAAAACCGTTTTTCAGCAGATCCTGCCGGTTGAACCGCGGTTATTGGCGGAAAAAAAAGAAGAAGTCCGCCGGGATTATATTTTTGAACCGGGGGCGGAAGAGCTCCTGAATTTTTTAATCCCCCATTTTTTGTATTTCAGGATCTATTTCGCCCTTCTGGAGAATTCCGCCGGTGAACACGGGGCGCGCATGACCGCGATGGACAACGCGACGAAGAACGCCTCTGAACTGATGGACCGTTATACCTTGAGCCGCAACCGCCTGCGCCAGGCCGCCATTACAACCGAGCTGACGGAAATCGTCAGCGGTGCCGAGGTTTTGAAATGACGAAGACAAAAGAGACCATGGGAAAAATTTCGCAGGTACTGGGCGCGGTCGTCGACGTTGTTTTCCCCGCGGGCGAACTTCCGGCCATCTATACCGCCTTGAAGGTGACCAACCCGGCCATCGACGGTCAAGAGTGGAACCTGACCCTGGAAGTCGCCCAGCACCTGGGGGAGAATACGGTGCGCACCATCGCGATGAATACGGCCGAGGGCCTGAAGCGGGGTCTGGAAGTCCACAACACCCGTGAAGTCATGACCATGCCGGTTGGAGACGGGACGCTGGGGCGTCTGATGAACCTTCTGGGTGAGCCGATCGACGGGGCGGGCCCTGTTCCCGCGGTGAAATACATGCCTATCCACCGTCTGGCGCCGGCCTTCAGGGACCAGGAGACGCAGGATACCGTCTTGGTGACGGGGATCAAGGTCGTCGATCTTTTGGCGCCGTACAAGCGGGGCGGCAAGATCGGCCTGTTCGGCGGCGCCGGCGTAGGCAAGACGGTCCTGATCCAGGAGCTGATCCATAACATCGCCAAGGAACACGGCGGATATTCGGTCTTCGCGGGCGTGGGGGAGCGTACCCGCGAGGGGACGGCCCTTTACAAGGAAATGCAGGAAGCCGGTGTTCTGGATAAAACCTCCCTGATCTTTGGCCAGATGAATGAACCGCCCGGCGCCCGGGCGAGGGTGGCGCTCTCGGCATTAACCGTGGCCGAATATTTCCGCGATGAAATGCGCCAGGACGTTCTTTTGTTTGTCGACAACATCTTCCGGTTCACGCAGGCCGGCTCGGAAGTATCCGCCCTGCTGGGACGTATCCCCTCCGCCGTCGGGTACCAGCCGACGCTGGGTTCGGACATGGGGGAGCTCCAGGAGCGGATCACCTCGACCAAGTCGGGTTCGATCACCTCGATCCAGGCCATTTTCGTGCCCGCGGACGATTACACCGACCCCGCCCCGGCAGCGACGTTCGCGCACCTGGACGCGACAACTGAATTGTCGCGTCCTGTCGCCGAACTGGGGATTTATCCGGCCGTTGACCCGTTGTCCTCGCGGTCGGCGGTTTTGACGCCGGAGATTGTCGGTGAAGAGCATTACCGGGCGGCGCGCGGCGTCCAGGAAACCCTGCAACGGTACAAGGAACTGCAGGACATCATCGCCATCCTGGGGATGGATGAATTATCCGAAGAAGACCGGCGGACTGTCGTCCGCGCCCGGAAGGTCCAGAAATTCCTCTCGCAGCCGTTTCATGTCGCGGAGCAATTTACCGGCCGCCCCGGACGATATGTCAAGCTCGAGGATACCATACGTTCTTTTGCCGAGATCCTCGACGGCAAGCATGATGAGGTGCCTGAACAGGCCTTTTACATGGTCGGCAACATTGACGAGGTTTTGGCCAGGGCCAAAAATCTTTAGAAGATATTTGCGGATCCCGACGAATGAGTTCTTATCAGCTGACCATAGTGACCCCTGCGGGCAAAATGTTCGACGGCCCCGTTGATTTTTTAACGGCGCCCGGCTCGCAAGGCTCTCTGGGGATTTTAGCCGGTCATGCACCGCTGGCAACCGCCCTGAAACAGGGGCTTCTTGCCATAAAGGGCGAAGGCGGGGAGCGTTATTTCGCCGTCGGTTCCGGGACCCTCGAGGTCACCGCCCGGCATGGCGTCCTGGTCCTCTGCGATTTTGCCGTCGAAAGAAAACCCGACAGATGATCCCAAAAGACAACGAAGAGAAGCCGTTTTCTCAGGTCATTGTCCATTCCTTTTTCGTCGTGCCGTTTCTGATTGTCGTTTTTTGCCTCCTTTTGTTCACGGCGGTCCGCCTGTTAACCAGCGAGCAGCATAGCGTTTATGATTTTCTGGATGACATCAAGACGGGCGGGTTGACGAAACGCTGGCAGGGCGCGTTTGAGTTGTCCAGGGTTCTGGCGAACCCTGGCCTGGTCCCGAAGGAGGAACGGTTTTCTTCGGATCTCATCAATGCGTTTGAACACGCCCAATATGACGACGGCAGGGTCCGGCAGTATCTGGCCCTGGCCATGGGGAGGACCCGAAACCCGGTCTTCGTCAAACCGCTCGTCGATGGGTTAAAAAACGAAAAAGACGAGAACGCGGCCGCGCTGATTTATGCGCTGGGGATGCTGGGGCAGAAAGAAACGGCCGCGGCGCTTGATCCTTATCTGGATCATCCGCAGCCGCGTATCCGTTCCATCGCGGCTGTCGCCCTGGGGAACCTGACGGACCCGGCGACGATACCGGCCTTACGCAAGGTTTTAAACGACCCGGAACCGAACGTCCGGTGGGGGGCGGCTGTTTCGCTGGCGCGGATGGGAAACGCTGACGGCAAGGATGTTTTGCTGAAGATGATGGACCGCGGATATTTATCCAGATTTCCGGAAGTGGACGCCGGGGAACAAAACAGTCTTGTCCTGACGGCCGTTGAGGCGGCCGGAGGACTCAAGGACAGTGATTTGGATAACCGGCTGGATGAGCTCGCCCAAAGTGATTCAAACATGACTGTCCGGTCCGCGGCCCTTCGAATCAGGCATGGCACATGACGCAAGAAAAAAATCCAGTTATTTCTCCTGTAAAGCCTTTGGACCGCCGGTCGTTTATCAAGTGGCTGGCGATCGGCTGGACGGCGTTCGCGGCGGTCGTGGCCGGGTATGGCAGTCTTCTCCTGCGGTATCTGTTCCCTAATGTCCTTTTTGAGCCCAGACAATCCTTCCGTGCCGGTTACCCCGACGAATATGAGACAGGCAAGGTCTCCGAACGGTTCAAGGATAAATATGGGGCCTGGATTGTCCGTGATCCCGGGAAAATTTACGCGCTTTCCACCGTCTGCACTCATCTGGGCTGCACACCGAACTGGCTGGAGAGTGACGCAAAGTTCAAATGCCCTTGCCACGGCAGCGGGTTTTACAAGACCGGGATCAACTTTGAAGGGCCGGCGCCGCGGCCTCTGGAACGATTCAAGATCATGCTCGACGATGAGGGGCAGATCGTCATTGACAAAACGAAGAAATTTCAACAGGAAAAGGGCGAGTGGAGCGACCCGGAATCCTATATCGCTGTTTAACCGGGGCAAACAAGGTATATCCCAATGGACGATCATTCAAACGGTAATAATAAAGGGATCTTGAAGAAAATTTCCGAAACCCAGGTCTGGAGGGCGATTTTCCGCACGGGGATCCCCCGCAACCGCCGCCAGCGGACGATGATCACCCTCAACAACGTCTTCCTTCATCTTCATCCGGTCCGGATCCCCAAGCATGGCCTTAAGGTTAAATACACCTGGTGCATGGGGGGACTGGCGTTTTTTGTCTTCCTGGTCCTGACCGTGACGGGGATCCTCCTGATGTTTTATTACCGTCCGACGGTCGAGTATGCCTACGGCGATATCATCGATCTGAAAGAACAGGTCCCGCTGGGGATCATGCGCGAGATCCACCGCTGGGGCGCCCATCTGATGGTCATCATCGTATGGTTGCACATGTTCCGGGTCTTTATGACCGGCTCCTACAAACCGCCCCGGGAATTCAACTGGGCGGTCGGCGTTGTCCTTCTGGTCTTGACCATGCTGCTGAGTTTCACCGGGTATCTGTTGCCCTGGGACCAGCTGGCCATCTGGGCGGTCACCGTCGGGTCCAATATGGCCGGGGCGACACCGCTGGTCGGGACTTCCGGCCCCGGGTCTTCGCTTCTGGCGCTGGGGGACGTGAATTTTATCACCTCATCGAGCGACGCCCGCTTCGCGATGATCGGCGGGCGGTTTATCGGTGAAGCGGCGCTGTTGCGTTTTTATGTGCTGCATTGTATTGGCTTGCCGTTTATCATCATGATATTCATGATCGTGCATTTCTGGCGCGTGCGCAAAGACGGGGGGGTTTCCGGCCCCACATAATCATTAAATCCATGGAACAGATCAAACATTTTATCAACACGGTCTGCAGGCCCCAGATTATCTTCCCGGTGATCCTGGCGGTTTTCTTTTTTATTTTCCCTCCCACCGACCGGCTTTTGGCCATCCATAAAAAACTCCGGTTGTATAAAATATGGACGAAAGAAGGCGGCATGGTTCTGTTTTCTTTCCTTTTTTTAGCCTTTGGCTTCGGTCTGACAGACCCCAATTTCAGGAAGATCGTCGCCAAACCGGATAACGTGCCGATCGTGGGGCTGATTTTTCTGGTCGTTTTCTTCGTCTGGTTCAGCATGAAGCAGGCCTGGGAGAACGACGCGCGCCTCGCCCGGGGGGAAAAGCCCGTGGAAGCCGAGGACGCGAAAGAAAAGATCCTTGTGTGGCCGGACCTCGTTTTCATTGAACTTATTTCGCTTATTATCTGCACGACGGTTTTGATCCTCTGGGCGATTTTTTTGAAGGCGCCGCTGGAGGGGCCCGCCAACCCGACGGTTTCCCCCAACCCGTCCAAAGCGCCGTGGTATTTCCTGGGCCTGCAGGAGATGCTCGTCTATTTCGACCCGTGGATCGCCGGCGTGTTGTTCCCCACCGTCATCATCATCGGCATGATGGCGATCCCGTACCTTGATACCAACAAGAAGGGGGGTG
>JACRHQ010000119.1 GCA_016217585.1 Candidatus Omnitrophota bacterium
CTGTCACTGATTTTCCTGATTTCCTTTAAGATTTGTTGCGCCACAGCCGCCGGGTCCGGGGCGTTGACAACCGGACGGCCGACGACTAAAAAATTGCTGCCGTTTTTGATGGCATCCGCCGGCGTGGCGACCCGCTTTTGGTCACCGGCGGCAGAATCTTTGGGGCGGATCCCGGGAGTAACGATCACGAAATCTTTGCCGAATTCCCGCCGGACAAGCGCCGCTTCCTGACTTGAGGCAACCACACCGTCCAGGCCGGCCTGTTTGGCCAGCGCGGCCCGTTCCAAAACAAGACGCGGTATATTATCTTTTCTTGCCTCGCTTGTCAAGACCGTAATGGCCACCAGAAGGGGTCTTTTAACCCCTGTGATTCGAGCTTCTTTTCGCGCTGCCTGGGCGGCCGCCTCCAGCATTTCCAAGTCCCCCAGCGCGTGCATGGTGCACATCATAATGCCCCGGCCGCCTTCCGTGATATGGCTGGCCGCGGCGACCGCGCCGGCGACCGTGTTGGGGATGTCGTGGAATTTCAAATCCAGGAAGACCTCTTTCCCCTTCCGCAAAAGATAACGCACGACTTCGGGGCCGCAAGCGGTAAACAACTGGCTTCCTACCTTGAAGGTGTCAACGATTCCCTCAAGGGCGCGCACGATCTTCTTCGCCTCATCCAGAGTGGCGACATCGAGCGCGACGATCAGTTGGCCTTTGGGCTTATTCACGTTTCAGGCTCCCGACAACTTCTTTTATGTCATTGATCTTGTTCGATCTCATATAATCCTTAATTCCCTCCAAAACCTCCACCGGCGCGCGGGGGTTGATGAAATTGGCCGTACCGACGGCGACCATGGTCGCGCCGGCCAGGATAAACTGCAGGGCGTCATCGGCCGTCATAATCCCGCCCATGGCGATGACAGGGATCTTCACCCGTTGCGCCGTCTGATAAACCATATAGACGGCGATGGGCCGGACCGCCGGGCCGCTCAACCCGCCGGTAAAATTCCCCAGGACAGACCGGCGCCTGTTGACATCGATCACTATGGCGGAAACCGTATTGATCAGACTCACCGCGTCGGCGCCGCCTTCTTCGGCAGCCTGGGCGATCGCCGCGATATCCGTCACGTTGGGAGACAGTTTGGCGATGACCGGCAGGCGCGAGACTTTCTTGACCGCCGCCACCACGCGGCGCGTGGCCTCCGGGTCCTGGGCGACCAGCGTCTTTTTGCCCAGGTTGGGACACGATAAATTCAATTCCAGCGCGCTGACGTTTTTCCGCCCCTGGAACTTTTCCGCGAGGGTCACGAATTCTTCATCCGTGTGCCCGAGGATACTGATGATCAGCGGCACGCCGGTCTCCTGCAAAGGCGGCAGTTTTTCGCGGATGAACCCGTCGGCGCCGGGGTTCTCGATGCCGATGGCGTTGAGCATGCCCGAAGGGGTCTCGACGATCCGTTGCGGCGGGTTCCCCTCGCGGGCGTTGAGCGTCACCGTCTTGGGGACGATCGCGCCGAGCTTCTTGACTTCATCGAGATCGTAATATTTCTCCGCGTGACCGAAGGTGCCCGAGGCGACCGTGACGGGGTTCTTGAATTCCGCGCTGCCGATTTTAACAGTAAGATTCATGTGAGGACTATCGACCATCGACTATGGACCATTGACCTTCCTGGTCTATTGTCGATGGTCTATGGTCTATTTCCAAAATGCCATTCTTATTCCCATCAAGATTAAAAACACCCCAAACGCCCGCTTCAACGTCGCGTCGGGGATCCCCTGGATCCAGTGCGCGCCCAAAAGCGCTCCGACGACGAATCCGCAGGCGATAAAAAGCGCCATCTGGACTTTCACGTTCCCGGCGGCGTAGTAGCGCATGACGGCCAGGATGAAGACCGGCGCGAGTATGACGGCGAGCGCCGTCCCCTGCGCCTGATGCTGGGTCAGCCCGAACCACAGGACCAAGAGCGGCACCATGATCGTCCCGCCGCCGATGCCGAACGCGCCGATTAATGTTCCGGCGAGAAGACCGACAACGATGTATAAAATGACATTCATAATCCCCCATTGTCGTAGGGGCGGTTCGCGAACCGCCCCTACGAATCAAAAATTATTTCATTCAAATCAAAAACCGGCCCGTCGTAGCAGACCGTCCGGAACCCTTTGGTCGTGCGGATGGAGCATCCCAGACACGCGCCCAGCGCGCAGGCCATCACCTCTTCGCACGCGGCCTGGCCGCGGATTTTATGCCGCCGGGCGAACCGCTGGACCGCGGCCATCATCGGCTTCGGTCCGCAGGTATAAATAAATGTCGTCCGCGGGTCGGGGTTTATCTTAGAAAAAAGTTTGTCGACGCGGCCGCGCGCGCCGGCGGTCCCGTCGTCGGTGGCCACGTGCACCTGGCAGCCGTTCGCCTTGAATTCCTTCATATTAAAAACGTGGCCCTTCGTGCGCCCGCCGTACAATAAGATCATTTCGCAAGGAACGGTTTTAAACCGTTCCCTACGTTTTATCATATCCGATAAAATCAAAAACGGCGCGACGCCGATCCCGCCGGCGATCATGACGACTCGTTTGATCCCGGCCGGCGGCATGTCAAACGGCCGGCCCACCGGGCCCAGGACATCGAGAGGGTCGCCCTTTTTCTTCAAGGAAAGGAGCTTCGTCCCCGGCCCGACGACTTCATAAAGGATCTCGACATGTTTTTTCGCGCGGCAGACGCTAAACGGCCGGCGGAAAAACGGCTCCAGCCCTTCGTCGGTGCGGATATGAACAAACTGTCCGGGCTGGACTTTGCGGACAATGGCGGGGGCGTCAAAACACAGGCGGTAAAACCGCGGACAGAGCTTTTTGTTGGAAACGACCTTATAAATATTTTGCAGCTTAGCCATAACGGTACGCAATGCCGAGTCCGGCGGCCAGGACGGCCGCGGAGGAAACGAATATCCCCAGCATCGTCCCCCAATCCGCCGACCCGAAGACAAACGACTCCTGGATGAATTCCAGGACGACCGCCAAAAGCGGCCACGCGAGGAGGCCCCATTTGTCCTTGGTGCCGAATGCCTCCCGGATATTAAAAATCTCTTTCGGCCTGGCCTTTAAAACGCCCGGCAGCGACGGCAGGAGCCGCGGCGTCCTCCGGCAATATTCGGCGAATTCATCTCCGAACAGCCGCCCCAGATATTTTTCTTCCTCGATGATCTGTTTATTAAAACGGAGATAAAAAAACAGGGCGAAGACCGGCAGGTTCCAGCACGGCCACACGATCCGGAGCAACCCGCAGCCGATCATACAGCTCCCCAGGGACATCGCGGTGCGCACCAGGGTGTAGGGCCCCGTCGTGACCATCCGCCGTCCCTGCTGGGAATGCGTCTTCTTGTGCCCGCGGGCGCTCATGCGCAGCAGCACGCCCTTGAGGACAACGACCATCCCCAAAAAATCCAGGACATTATCCGTCCCGCGGCTTTCGGCGTAAAGATGTTTATTAAGATACAGAAATCCGGTAAAGAAAATCAGCAAAAATAAAAGTGAACTGTCAATC
>JACRHQ010000123.1 GCA_016217585.1 Candidatus Omnitrophota bacterium
CCGGCATCTTCATGAATTCCGTGGACACCGGATGGGTCACGGACGAAGACCCCTTCGCACTTTCCAAGCGCAAACAACAGGTGCATGATTTCCAGCCCCCCTTGGATATCGTCGACGGCGCCGCGCGGGTGTGCGACCCGTTCTTCGACGGGATCCTGACGGGCAAACACTGGTGCGGCAAATTCCTGAAGGACTATTTTCCGATCGACTGGTGAGGGGGGGGGTGTTAAATTAATCGGGGCGGAGAGATTTCTCCGCCCTTCCTAAAAACATTGCAGGCGGAGTCCCGTCTTCATTCTGAAATTATAGAAAAGACGGGAGAACTCTTATCTTCCCTGCTCCCGGATGGCGATTAAAAATCGGGGAGCAGGGATTTGAACCCTGGACCCCTTGCTCCCAAAGCAAGTGCGCTAGCCAGCTGCGCTACTCCCCGAATTGCCATCGTTTAAATGTCTGCAATTCGCATCGAACCCGTCAGGGTGAGATGCCTCGTTTTATAACAGATTTCCCAACGGCTGTCCAGAATGATTTATCCGCTCGAGATGAAATTTGCGCAGGAGCGCCAGGCATTTGCGTCCGGATTCGATGAAGATAATGACGACCAGGACAAGCATCAGCGCCGAGAGAAAGGCGTTGAGGTTGCCCTTGAAGGAATGCTGCGGGAGGTAGTTCTGGAATATGTTGGCGATGCCGGCGGTCGCGGTCGTGGCGAACATGAACAGCGACGGCAGGAATGTGATGAGCGCGTAGGGCCACTTGCGCGTATGTCCCAGGATATAAACGGTGCCGAAGGAAAGCGCCAGTGCGGACAACAACTGGTTGGCCACGCCGAACATCGGCCAGATCGTCGAGATTTCCCCCTGATACACCATATACCCCCACGCGAAGGTGATGATGGCGCTGGTAACAAGTGTCGACGGCATCCAGTTGACCTTGGCCCATCTTGAGCGCGGGCTTGCGTATTTGACCATCTCCTGGAGAATGTAACGCGCCACGCGCGTGCCGGCGTCGATCGTCGTCAAAATAAAGAGCGCCTCGAACATGATCGCGAAATGGTACCAGTACCCCATCCACTGGCTCATGTTCGGGATCGCCGAGAAGATAAGCGACATCCCCGCCGCCAGCGACACCGCGCCGCCGGCGCGTCCGCTCAAGGTTTCTCCGGTCATCTGTTCCATCTGCGCCAGTTGGGTTGTGTCCATTCCGAGTCCACTGAAGGCTTGCGGGGAAAGGTTGATGGCGAAATAATCGCCGGGCAGCATCACGGTCGCGGCCACCAGCGCCATGATCGAGACGAAGGCCTCCACCAGCATCGCCCCGTAGCTGATAAAGCGGATGTCTTTTTCGCTGTTGATCATCTTGGGGGTTGTCCCGGAGGCGATCAGGCTGTGGAACCCGCTGATGGCGCCGCAGGCGATCGTGATACAGACAAACGGCCAGACCTTGCCGGGGATGATTGGTCCGCCGCCGTGGATGTATTCGGTCACCATCGGCATCTGGATTTTGGGGTTGACGACGAAGATCCCGGCGGCCAGAAGAAAGATCGTCCCGATCTTCATGTAGGAACTCAAATAATCCCGCGGGCACAAAAGCAGCCATACCGGCAGGACGGAGGCGATAAAGCCGTAGACCGGCAGGATAATGGAAAGCGGCTCACCGGCGACGACGCCAACGATGAGCAAAGCGACGCCAATGAGGGAGGCTTCAAGGATTCTCCCGGGGCGGAGTTTGTACATATAAAAGCCGACGAGAAGCGCCGCGGGGATGGTGACCGCGATCGTAAACGTCGCCCAGGCGCTGTGGTTGAGGGCGTTGACGACGACGAGGGCGAGCCCGGCCAGGGCCGTCACGATGATAAAAAGGATCGCTACACCCGTTGTCAGCCCGGCCGTCTTGCCGATATATTTGCGCGCCAGCCGCGTGAGCGAGAATCCTTTCATCCTGACCGAGGCGAAGAGGACCACCATGTCGTGCACGGCGCCGCCCAGGACCGCGCCGATCAAAATCCACAGATAGCCGGGAAGGAATCCGAACTGCGCCGCCAGCACCGGCCCGACGAGGGGTCCCGCTCCGGCGATCGCCGCGAAATGGTGGCCGAACAACACCCATCGGTTGGTGGGGTCATAATCCTTGCCGTCGCGCATCCGGTGGGCGGGCGTCGCGCGGGTTTCGTCGATGACCAGGACCTTGGTGATGATGAATTTGGCGTACAGCCGGTAAGCGAGGGCGAAGACGAGCAGACTGGTGATGATGAAGGTGAGGGCGTACATGGTTAATGCTGACTACGGTCGAAATAAGGTTATTACACTGTCTTTTTTGTCAATATCCGCCGGAAGCAGTAAAAAGTCAGTCCCGCGATAAATCCCCAGGAAATGATCAGGAACAGCCAGCCGTCGGGTCTCATGGTCGAATTTTCTCTTCTTTATATTTGCGTTTCCAGGCCAGCTTGACCAGGACGGCCAGCATGATGAACATCGCCAGGAGTCCCAGCCGGGTCGCCAGCACGCAGATTTTATTTTCCGGCGCCACGCTTTCCATCAGGATCACCTTGAGCCAGTCCTGGTAAAGCCAGGCGCCGAGGATCGTCAGAAGAAAAAGCGGCGTCACGTATTTGATGATGAATTTGTAGGCCCCGGGGACCTCCATGTCCGCGCCGTGGTGCACCTCGGCCCAGGCTTTTTCCATGCCGAAGACCCAGGAAAACAGGATGACCTCGACGGTGGCGAATAAGACGAGGCAGAACGTCCCGCCCCAGAAGTCGAGCTCGTCGACGACGCCGTTTTTCAGGAAGAAGACGGCCGGGTGGCAGAGGAGAAAGGCCGCGGCGGCGAAGATCATGACCGCGCGCTTGCGGGTGAGGTTGAACTCGTCTTCCAGGAACGCCACCGCCGGCTGCGCCAGAGACACCGACGAGGTGATGCCGGCGAGAAACAGCAGGAAGAACCACAAGAACCCCATCAGAGGTGCCAGCGGCATTTTGTTAAGGACCAGGGGCATCGTGACAAACCCCAGGTTGAAGGTGCCGGACTGCGCGATGTTCCGGATCTCGGCGGGGCCGAAGAAGACAAACGCCGCCGGCAAGATAATGCTGCCGCCTAAAATGACTTCGGCGAATTCGTTGGTGCTCGCCGCCGTCGTCCCGGAGAGGACCACGTCGTCGCCTTTGCGCAGGTAACTGGCGTAGGTGAGGATGACGCCGATGCCGACACTCAGCGTGAAGAAAATTTGTCCCGCGGCCTCCAGCCAGACCTTGGCGGATTTAAGCGCGGTAAAGTCAGGGTTCCAGACGAAGCCCAGGCCGTTATTGATGTTACAGCCGGGCTGGGCCGGATCCGGCGTACCCAGCGTCAGAACTCGTACGAACAGGATGGCCGCGCAGAAAAAAAGCGCCGGCAGCGCCCATTTGCAAAAACGTTCGATGCCGCCTTTGATACCGTGGTAGATGACAACGGCGTTTAAGAAAAAAGTGATCAAGAAAAACAGATACGCCCAGCCGAGACCATTGAAATATTGGTTGTGTTCCAGGCCCTGGAATCCGCTCAAGAAACTTTTCATGCCGGTTTGGTTCATGAGGCCGTGGTATTTGCCGAAGAGGGCGAAGAAACTGTAGGCGAGCGTCCAGGACTCGATGTAGGTGTAGTAAATGAAGATAACGAGAGGGCCGAAGATACCGATGACGCCGAAATATTTGATGAAGCGGTTCTTACGCCAGATGCTGTGGAAGATCCCGGGAGCTGTCCCGTGGCCGAACCCGCCGCCGTAGCGGCCCAGCGTCCATTCGATCCACATCAAGGGGATCCCCAGAAGAAGCAGAGAGACAAGGTAGTGGATCATGAACGCCCCGCCGCCGTTGGCCGCCACTTTGGCCGGGAAGCGCAGGAAGTTCCCCAGCCCGATCGCCGAGCCCGCTACCGCCATGATGACGCCCAGCCGCGAACCCCACTGCTGCCGGGTTGATTGCGTTTTGTTCATCGCGTACATTATACCCTCCCCGGCAGAGGCGAGGTATGAAAATTTACGGAAAATTTATTTTTTATGCAGCAAGCTTTGTCTATGTATAATAAGGACATGTTTGCGCGGCAAAAAATGATCCAGTTCAACCGCAATGAGCTTTCGGGAAGTTTTGGGGACATCGGTACGGATTTTCCTTTGATCGTTGGGATGGTCCTCGCCTCAAACCTCGACGTGGCCGGCGTCTTTGTGATGTTCGGCCTGATGCAAATCTTGACAGGCGTCGTTTATGGATTGCCGATGCCCGTACAACCGCTTAAAGCCATGGCGGTGTTGGTGATCGCCCAACACATTCAGCCTTCCGTATTGTTCGGCGCGGGATTTGCCATCGGCCTGGTGATGCTGATCTTAACGTTGAGCGGCACCCTTGACTGGCTGGCCGTAAAAATTCCGTCTTGTGTTGTCCGTGGGATTCAATTCGGCTTGGGGTTATCCCTGGCGTCGTTGGCTCTGACGAAATATGTCCCGAGCATGGGTGCGGATGGCTATGTTCTTGCTTTGGTCAGCTTTGTGTTTATGGTCGTTTTGCTGGGCAACCGCCGCACTCCTCCGGGGGTCTTTGTCATCGGGCTGGGGTTGCTTTACGCTATTTTCTTCAAGGTGAATTTGAACAGTCTTTCTTCGGGAATAGGGCTACGTCTGCCGCAGTTTGCTTTGCCCGGCGCCGGCGATATTCTCACCGGATTTTTTCTTCTGGCCCTGCCGCAACTGCCGCTTTCGATATCGAATTCCGTTATTGCCACAAATAAAACTGTCCACGATCTTTTCCCGGAGCGGAACATATCGGTCAAAAAGATCGGGATCACCTATGCCCTGATGAATCTGGTGGTGCCGTTTTTTAAAGGGATCCCGGTGTGCCACGGCTGTGGAGGGCTTGCCGGCCATTACGCGCTGGGCGGACGGACCGGGGGGTCGGTCGTCATTTACGGATCGGTGTATGTCGTCATTGGTTTGATGTTCAGCCGGGCGTTTCAGCAGGTCATTCAATTTTTCCCGCAGCCGATCCTCGGGGTCGTGTTGTTTTTCGAGGCCCTGGCGCTGATGCTCTTTATCCGCGACCAGGCGCAGA
>JACRHQ010000124.1 GCA_016217585.1 Candidatus Omnitrophota bacterium
CAGGGCGGACTTCTCGTCCTCCTGCAATTTGGCCAGCCGGACGTTGATGTCTTTTTCCTTGCGCTCCAGAAGGTCGACCCGCTTGTCCAGGTTCTCTTCTTTCTGCTGGACGCGTTTCTCGCAGGTCAGGATCTCTTCGCGGCGCTGTTTGCTCTCGGCCTCAAAGTCCTGGCGCAATTTGATCATGAGATCCTTGCCTTGCAGCTCGATCTCTTTCTTGCGCCCCTCCGCCTCCTTCGCGGCGGATTCGACAAGGTTTCTGGCCTTCTGCCCGGCCTCTTTCAGTTTGCGGCCGGCAAAAAACCAGCGGACCAGATCGCCGGCGAATAAAGAAATAACAAAAAAAAGAAACATACTGACACTGCGCAAATATATTCTTAGTTCTTCGAACATGGAAACACTCCTCCTCCTTCAAATGCCCCGGCCAAACCGGGGGCGGTCAAGACACAACAGCTGTGTCACCGGTAATTTTGGGAGAATTAATTGACAAGAACGCTGGAAACCGGAACGTCGTGCTCTTCTTGGAGGGGGAGGTGATCAACGATCTGAAAATCGAATGCCAAACCAATGGTCGGAGTGCGCGCGGACAACCCTTTCAGGAAACGGTCATAATAGCCCTGCCCGCGGCCCAGGCGATGATTATGCCGGTCGAAGGCCACGCCGGGAACAATGACCAGGTCGAGCTCGTCCACGCTGAGCGTTTTTTCCCTGGATGCTTCCCTGGGCTGCCTGACTCCGTAAGGGCCTATGGCGAGGTCTTCCTCTATTGATTCCACCACGGTCGGGATCATTCTTTTTTCTTTTCGAACAATATAGGGTAATCCTATTCTTTTACCCAATTGTTGCGCGCGTTGCATCATTTCAAACGTGTCCACTTCCCCATCAAATGCCGCATAAAACAGTACGGTGAGCGCCCTCCTGAATTCCAGGCTCTTCAAAAGCTTGTCCAGAATAACCAAGCTTTTAGCTGATCGCTCTTCCTCCTTCTGTTTACGTAAAAGGGTTAATACCTTCTGTCTTAGTTCCTGTTTCGTCGGTGTATGCACTGCGGTTCACAACGGTTCTTATTGCGCTAATGACGGTTATTGTAACATTTTTCCATGGGGTCAACAATAGAAGTTTTCATCTCTGAAGTTTTCATCTCCCGCCCTTCCCCTTGAGCGACGCCATCCTTGCTTTAATGGCGCGTTCCTCGCCCATATCCGTCGGTTCATAGTAACGGGCGTCCAGCGGCATGTATTCCTGCTCGACATAATGACCTGCAAAATCATGCGCGTACTTATAATCCTGGCCATGCCCCAGACTCCTGGCCCCGCGGTAGGACGCGTCTTTCAGATGGACCGGGACTTCCTGAACTTTCCTGGATTTCACGTCTCCCAGGGCCTTTTCGATCCCGAGATAAGCCGCGTTGGATTTGGGCGCGCAGGCGACATACACGGCCGCCTGGGCCAGCGGGATCCGCGCCTCGGGCATGCCGACAAATTCGGAAACTTGCAGCGCGGCGCCGGCGACCACCAGCGCCTGCGGGTCCGCGTTGCCGACGTCTTCGGCCGCGCAGATACAGATCCGCCGGGCGATAAACCGCGGGTCCTCCCCGGCATAGATCATTTTCGCCATCCAGTACAACGCCGCGTCCGGGTCTGACCCGCGCATGGATTTGATAAAGGCGGAAGCCGTGTCGTAATGGGCGTCGCCGTCGCGGTCATAAACGACCTGTTTTTTCTGGATGGATTCCTCGGCGACCCGCGACGTAAAATGTATTGTCCCGTCGGTGGCGGGAGCGGTTGTCCGGCAGCCGATCTCCAGGGCGTTAAGCGCCCGGCGGGCGTCGCCGTCGCAGGCCCCGGCCAAAAAAGCCAAGGCTTCCTCGTCGGCCCTGATGTTCATTGACCCCAGGCCGCGCTCCTTGTCTCCCACAGCCCTTTTTAAGATCGCGATGATTTCTTCCCGCGACAAAGGGTCCAGTTCAAAAACCATCGAACGCGACAGCAAAGGGCCGGTCAGGGAAAAAAACGGGTTAAAAACCGTGGCGCCGATTAAAACCAGACGGCCTTCCTCCAGGTCGGGCATTAAGACATCCTGCTGGGCCTTGTTAAACCGGTGAATCTCGTCGATAAAAAGGACGGTTTTGCGGCCTGTCGTCGCGTGGCGGTTCTGGCTGGAGGCGATCACCCGGCGCAGGTCGTCCACGTTGGCGGCGACCGCGTTAAGCCGTTCCACGTGCGCTTTTGTCGTGCGGCTGATGCAATACGCGAGGGTCGTTTTTCCGGTGCCCGGCGGGCCGTAAAGGATCAGCGAGCTCAAACGGTCGGATTCGATCGCCCGGGGCAGCAATTTGCCTTTACCGACAATGTGTTCCTGCCCGATGAATTCTTCCAGGGATTGCGGGCGCATCCGGACGCTTAGGGGGGCGTCCCGGGACGCGGCGTCCTCGTCGGAGACGGCAAACAAATTTTCCGATGTCGGCAATGGACGTGAACGTTTATTCATCACTAAAACAAGGTAGGGAGGAATAAAATGAACCAAAATGAAGCTGTGGGGGTTTGTCCGCCTTTGGCGGACAAACCCCGCGGGTGCCGTCGGGAAAGAATTTGATTAAACCAATCTTAATCAAGTGGGAACCTCTCTGATCCTGTCCACAGACAGCCAGAAGTCAAGCCCCCTATTTTACAGTGTTGGTTTAAAAATACTTTCCCGGACGCGCACCGCAGGGTTTAAAATTCAGCCTTATTATAACACAGAACAAAAATCAAAAAGGATAATTTGAAGGGACAAAGGGCTAGCGCTGGATTGCCCCCAGTTCACAGACAAAGGCGTGGACGATTTTCTCGTGGACCTCGTTGACTTCTTCCTCGCGCAACGTCCTCTCCTCGGACCTGTACCGCAGGGAAAAGACAATACCCCGATTGCCGGCCGGAATTTTTTCTCCGCGGTATTCCCCGCTGAACTTGACGGCGTGGAGGATCCCCCGCCCCAGACGAAAGGCGGTCGCGCACACCTGTTGAAAGGACACGTCTATCCCGACGGCGAGGCTGACGTCGCGGACAACCGCGGGGAATTCGGGGACCGGCCGGCACATCCGCTCTTTGCCGAAAAACGGCCGCAATTCCTCAAGGTCGATCTGCGCGAAGAAGACGTTTTTCTGCCTGATGTCCCAGGCCTCCAGGGCTTCCTCATTGACTTTGCCCAGGAAGCCGGCCGTCACCCCCGCGACGGCAACTGAAACGCCTTGCCCCGGCACCAGAAAAACACAAGGGCTGGCCGCCATCCGGATCTCCTGCCCGCAGGCCCTGGCCAGCGTCTGTTCGACGATCCCCTTAATATCATAAAAATCAAACGCGCCCTTGCGGTTTTCGCGCCAGTCTTCCTCGTGCCGGCCCGCGAGGACAACCCCCAAGGCTTCCCGCTCGCCGGAAGCGGTGTAAATCTTCCCTGTTTCAAACAACTTCAAATTTTTCTGACCACGGTTGATGTTAAACGCCGCAACCGACAAAAGACTCGGCAAAAGCGACGGACGCAAGATCCCCTGGTCGCTCGCCAGAGGGTTCCGGATTTTTACCCCTCCCGGCTCCCCCTGCCCGGCCCGGGCAAGGCTCTTTTCACTGACCATCGCGTAGGTAACCGTCTCGTCCACGCCCTGCGCCAGGAGCAGCTCGCGGACGGCCTGCCGGAGTCCCCGGCGGGTCTCCGGGGCAATGGACGCGGCGGGGACCGACGGGAGACTCACCGGCAAATTGTCGTACCCGATCACCCGCGCGATCTCCTCGACCACGTCGACCTCTTCCTTCAAATCGGCGCGGAACGCCGGCGGCCGCAGCCGCAGCGTGTCTTTTTTACCAGCGGCCGCCTGGAACCCAAGCTGCCGGAGGATCTTTTTGTAACGCGACGGCGCGAGCGAGACGCCGAGAAACCCGTTCGCCTTGTTCGTGTCCAAAATAATTGCCGCGCTTTTCGGCCTCTTGCCGGCGGCGCGGACATCAGAGCGCCCCGCGACCGTCCCGCCGGCGCAATCCAGGACAAGACGGACCGCCCGGTCGGCCCCGGCCCCGGCGGCATCATAATCGACCCCGCGCTCGAACCGGTAAGACGACTCGCTGGAGACACCCAGCCGTCGCGCCGCCTGGCGGATCAATACGGGATCAAAACAGGCGCTTTCCAGCAAGATATTTTTTGTCTCTCGGGTCACTTCCGTGTCCCTCCCTCCGATGACTCCCGCGACGGCGACCGGCCGCTTCTCGTCCGCGATGATCAGAATCGAAGGGTCCAGCTTCCGCTCGACCCCGTCGAGGGTGATGATCGTCTCGCCTTCCCGCGCCCGGCGGACAATGATCTTGCCTCCACAGAGCTTGTCATAATCGAAGGCGTGCAACGGCTGGCCGGTTTCCATCAGGCAAAAATTAGTGATATCCACCACATTATTGATACTCCGCGATCCTGTGGAACCAAGGCGACGCTTGATCCAGTCCGGCGCGTCAGCCACAGCAACATCGCGGATGAGCGTACCGATGTAGCGGGTGCACCCCTTTTTATCCAAGATCCGGATATCGCAGGGGCGGGAAGGGAACTTCAGCCCGGATGTCCTGACGGGTTTGAGCCGCGTGCTGAGGATGGCAGCGACTTCCCGCGCCATGCCGCGCATGTTCAGACAGTCGGGACGGTTGGGCGTGATCTCCAGCTCGAAGACCGTATCCCCGTCGACGGCCGTTATTTTTTCGACCTCAAACCCCGCCATCGTCAATTTGTGGGCGAGCTTTTCCGCCGAAACGCCGACGGTGACGTAATCTTTAAGCCAGTTGAGACTGATTTTCATAGAATGTCTTTTTGACCGCCTTCTACCCCGCTTCGCGGGGTGATTTGTCTCTTTCTATTAATAAACTTCGTCCGCAGCTTAACGGTAGAGACAAATCAAAATTGCTCCAAAAACCTTACATCATTCTCAAAAAACAAACGGATGTCCTGGATGCCGTGTTTGAGCATCGCGATGCGCTCGACGCCCAGCCCGAAGGCAAGGCCGGTGTATTTCCCCTCGGGATAGCCGGCCGCGACAAACACCTTCGGATGCACCATGCCGCAGCCCATGATCTCCAGCCACCCCTTGCGCCGGCAGACCGAGCACCCCTTGCCGTCACAGATATAACAGGAAATGTCCACCTCGGCGGACGGTTCGGTAAACGGGAAAAAATGCGGGCGGAACCGCATCTTGATTTTTTCACCGAAAAATCTCCGGCAAAATACCGTCAAAAGCCCCTTGAGGTCCGAAAATTTGACGTCTTCATTGACCAGAAGCCCTTCGATCTGGTGGAACATGAACGAATGGCTGGCGTCCACCGCGTCGGGCCGGTACACCCTGCCGGGGACGATCACCCCGAACGGCGGCTGATATTTCCGCATGACGCGGATCTGGGCCGGGGAGGTGTGGCTGCGCAGCAATTGATAACGGCCCGGACGATCGGGGTCGGGCAGCTCAAGATAAAACGTATCAAAGGCGTCGCGGGAAGGATGGTCGACGGGGATGTTCAGGGCGGTAAAATTATTGAACTCCGTTTCGATCTCCGGGCCCTCCTGGACCACGAACCCCAGCCGCTCGAACATCCCGCAGATATCATCGACGGTCTGCGTCAGGATGTGCTTGTGGCCCGGCGGGACCGTGACGCCGGGGACCGTGACGTCGATATCTTCGCCGGGATCCCTGGCCTGCCCGGCCTTGATAGTTTTAATTTTTTCCTCAACGATGCCGGAGACGTCGTTCTTCAGGTCGTTGACGCTCTTGCCGACGACGGGCCTTTGTTCGTGGGGGAGGGTCGCCAGGGAAGCGTAGATGTCCTGGACCAGCCCCTTGCGGCCGAGATATTTAACCCGGAAGGCTTCGAGGTCTTTGGGATCGGAGATCTGCTCCGCCTCCCGCCTGACCGTCTCCCGAATCTCCTGAAAATTCCAGCTCATCCACGCATCTCCAATTATTTTTTCCACGTCGATGGAATAAAGAGGATCAACAGCGCGTAAAATTCCAGGCGTCCGGCCAGCATCAGGAAGGAAAGCACCCATTTGCCGGGCACCGAAATCCATCCGTAATTGTGCGTCGGCCCCACCTGGCCCAGCCCGGGGCCGCAGTTGCTCATCGAGGTCACCACCGCCGTCATGGCCGTCACGATATCTGTGCCGTCAGTCATAATTAAAACAAGCGTGCCGCCGAAAAACATCAACAGGTATAAAACAAAAAACGAAAGGACGCCGGTGACCATCTTGTCTTCCAGGGCCCTGCCGTTAAATTTGACGGGCAAAATGGCGTTCGGGAAAACCGCCTGGAGGGTGTTGCGGGCGACGATTTTCACCGACAACAGGGCGCGGACCACCTTCAACCCGCCGGCGGTGGATCCTCCACAGGCACCGACAAAGATCAATAACACAAGAATAAACTTCAGCACAGACGGCCAGAGATCGAAGTCGGCCGTCACAAATCCTGTTGATGTGGCGATCGACGCGACCTGAAAGGCCGCCTCGCGCAAAGGGGCCGCGGAGGCGCTGGACGCCGCCAGGACCCAGGCAAAAAACGGGGCCAGGATGACCATCATAAAAAAATACGTCCGGAATTCCTCGTCTTTGAAAAAATTCAGCGGCTTGCCTTTCAGGGCCTGATAAAACAGGACAAAATTGACCCCGCCCAAAAACATAAAAAGCGTCACCACCCACTGGACCGGCGGCCCGTAAGCGCCGATGCTGGCGTTTCTCGTCGAAAAACCGGCCGTGGCTATCGTGGCAAAGGTATGGCAAAGCGCGTCAAAGCCGGGCATGCCGCAGACAAGCAGCGCAACCACTTCACACAAAGAAAGAAAAAAATACACGCCCAGGAGCTTTTTGGCCGTTTCCCTGATTTGGGGGGCGATGCGTTCCGTGGAAATTCCGGAGGCCTCCGCCTCATACAGCTGGAAGGTGTGGATGCCGACCGCGGGCAACAGGGCGATGTAAAGGACGACGATACCCGCGCCGCCCAGCCAGGTCGTGAGGCTGCGCCAGAAAAGGATGCCGCGCGGCAACACCTCGACGTCGGAGAATATGGAAGCGCCTGTCGTGGTAAACCCGCTGGTAATCTCAAAGACCGCGTCCGTATAATGCGGGACGACCCCGGCCAGATAAAGAGGGAGGGCGCCAAACAACATCAGAAGCACCCAGGACAATCCGACGATGGCCAGGCAATCTTTGGCGCCAATTTTTCGCGAGTGTTCTTTTTTGACGGGAAAAATCCACAAAAGGGCGCACGCAAGAACGACCCCCCAAAACATCGTCAAAAGGAAGGCTTTTGTTTCCCGGCTATGGGGGTCATCGTAAAGCGCCCAGCCCAAAGGGGCCGCCATGCAGCAGCAGGCGACAAGAATAATCCTGGAGATAATATTGATGACAAACCGCTTGTGCATGAGGGGTCATCCGCGCGTGAACAAGGCCTGGAGCTTCTTTGCGACATCCTTGTGACAGAACACGACCACGCGCTTGCCGGCTTCGATCTGCGTATCGCCTTTGGCCAAAACGACCTGTTTATCGTCGTAAACGGCGCCGACGATGGAATCTTTGGGAAATTTAATATGCTGAATAACGGCTTTGGTAACAGGGGAACCTTCCTCGGGGACGAGCTCCATGGCCTCGGTTTCGCCTTCCAGAAATTTCGCCACCGACCATATGCCGCGTCCGCGGGCAAGACGCAGGATGCGCTCGACGGCCAGATAATACGGGTTGATCGTCGCATCGATGTCCAGGGCATTGGTAATGGACATCAAATCTTTGTGTTGGGAAATGGTAATGGAGCTTTTGGCCCCCATTTTCTTGGCCAACACCGAACTGACCAGGTTGGCCTGGTCGTCGCCGGAGGTGGCGATAAAAACGTCCGCGGCCTCGGCGCCGCATTCCGCGAGGATGTCCGCTTCGGAAGGCGAGCCGTTGATGACCCGCACGGCCGTCAGCTCGCCGGCGACCTCTTTGGCCAGCTCCGCGTCTTCTTCCAGCAAGATCACCTCGCGGCCCCGCTTGGCTAAAGACAGCGCCACATGCTTGCCCGTGATGGTCGCGCCATAAACGATGATTTTCCTGGGAAGTTTTACTTCGGGGTTGACGAACGTCAGGAATTCGCCCAGCGACGAAGCGGGCAACAGGACATAAATACGGTCCTCCGCCCGGATCATGGAATCCCCGCGGGGGATGATGACGGAGTCTTTGCGGATGATCGAAATGATCAAAAACGGCCAGGGGAAATCCTCGTCGCGGACATCCGCGATGCGCAACCCGCACAAGGGCGACGCCGCGGTTATGTCAAAGGCCCTCAGCAAAATCCTGCCGCCGGCAAAATCGGCCACCTCGCTGGAACCGGGCGCCTCGACGATTTTAATAATGGCCTGGGCGGCCACGAGTTCAGGGTTGATAATCTCGTCGATATAAAACTGGTTGTACCCGGCCTGGCCGATCATGTTCTCCAGGGCGATGTTGCGCACACGGGCGATCCGCCGTTTGGCCCCCAATATCCCCGCCAGCGAGCAGACGACAAGGTTGGTCTCGTCCGAAGTCGTGACGGCCAGGACCAGATCGGCTTCCTGCACCCGCGCTTTTTTAAGTACCTCCGGGTCGGCGCCATTGCCGACAACCACCTGGGCGTCAATCTTTTCGATGTCTTTTTGAACAACCTTGTCGCTGCGCTCGATCAAATAAACATCGTTATTTTCTTCGGCCAAAAGTTTGGCCAGATTGATGCCGATTTTCCCGGCGCCGACGATAATAATCTTCATAATAAACGCGATGTGCAAGTTTTA
>JACRHQ010000125.1 GCA_016217585.1 Candidatus Omnitrophota bacterium
ACTTTTTAGATTATGACGACGACACAGTTCATTTCAGTCCGGGAAACGGCCCAGGTCTTGGGCATCTCCGAGAAAAAGGTCATGGACCTGATCGAGGAGAAAAGGCTGTATGCCTACCGCATCGCGGATAAATTCCTGCGTTTGAAAAGGAGCGAGGTCCTGGCGCTGCGCAACAGCGGCCGTGTCGTCCGCGAGGACCATCAGATCGGCTACGCCGCCTTCGAGAAACTGACAGATTTTTTCTATTTCAACGATTTCTATCTTGTCTGCGGCCTCATTGTCCTCGGAATTTTATATGTAATTTTTTATATGTAGATGGAGGGAGTTCAAGGCGAGGTAGCTCAGATGGTTAGAGCACGGAGCTCATACCTCCGCTGTCGGCGGTTCGATCCCGCCCCTCGCTACCATATCCCGGGCAAAATCTGCAATCGAAGGTGATTGATGTTTCGTTATATTTTTTATGGTATTTTCCTCGCCACGATGGCAGCCCCGGCGGTTTTTGTCCCGTCTTCTTGCGCCCAGACCAGTCTGGTGGCCTTGAATGGACAGGACGGCCGGTATAACGACATCCTCGTGCAGGAAGTCGTTAACGCCGATACTCTTGTCCTTGAGAACGGCGAGACCGTCAGGCTCATCGGCGTGCGCGCCTTGGGCCAGCCGCAGAAGAAAAAACGGTTGCAACGCGACGCGAACGGTTTTGTCATCGAGGAAAAACCCGATCCACAGACCTCCGTCGAAGAACGGGCCGCGCAGTTCGCCGGCGAACTCCTGGAGGGCAAGCACGTGCGCCTGGAGTTTGACGCGGCGCCTAAAGACGACCGGTACCGGACGCTCGCGTATGTTTTTCTGATTGAGGGCGATGTTTTTGTCAATGCCGAGATCCTTCGCCGGGGCTTCGGCGACCTGCATATCCAGCCCCCCAACCTGAAATATGCCGCACAACTGCGTGAAGCGTATCGTGAAGCCTCGGCGTACAGACGCGGAATGGATGAATAAGACTCCAGGCATCGATATCCTCCACCAGGTCAAAGCGTCCATCATCGCCGGTGACGTCCTCTCCCCGGGAGATACTGTTGTCGTCGGAGTTTCCGGAGGCCCGGATTCGACGGCCCTTGTGCACGTTTTGTCCTGTCTGCGCCATGAGCTCGGGTTGTCCGTGCACGCGGCGCATTTCAACCACGGCTGGCGTAAAAGCGCGCGTACCGATGAACGGTTTGTCGGCAGGTTGGCCCGGCAACTGGGGGTGCCTTGCTGGCACGGGGCGCGGCGGGGGAAGTTGCCTCGTTCCAGAGTTTCGCTGGAAGAAGAAGGGCGCCGGCAGCGATTTGATTTTTTCCGGCGTTTGGCCGAAAAGCTCGGCGCGCGCGCCGTGATGCTCGCCCATACCCAGGACGACCTGGCCGAGACGGTCCTGATGCATATCTTGCGCGGCAGCGGGTTGCAGGGGATGCGGGGGATATTAAGCCGCCGCAGGGTCGAGGGGCTGGAAATCATCCGGCCGTTGTTGAATATTCCCAAGCGTGCGGTCCTGGCGTATCTTAAGAGAAATAAAATTCCGTTCAGGATTGACCCCAGCAACCGGCGGACGGAATTTTTGCGCAACCGGATCCGTCTGGAACTCCTGCCTCTCTTGGAAAAAAAATACAGCAGGAATATCCGGGGCCTTTTGGCCGGCCTCGCGGATACCGTCGGGACGGATTATGATTTTTTGGCAAAAGCGGCCGAAAAAGTTTTCGTTGAACTTGCCAGGGGCGGCGCAAACCCGAAAGCCGTGCGGTTTGAGAAAAAAGGCTTCCTGCGCCAGCCGGTTGCCGTCCGGCGGATGTTGATCCGTCTGGCCGTGGAAGAACTCCGGCAAAACACAAACCGTCTGACGTTGACGCACATGCGGGCCGTGGAAGCGATGGCCCGTCGCGGCAAGATCGCGGATGTGCATTTGCCCGGCGGCCTGCGCGTGCGGCAGGACGCCGCCACCGTATCCGTATGTCTCGCATAAAGTTCTTGATTTAACCGGAAGATTCGCTAAAATAGTCCCAGATTTTTCGATAGAAAAATCTGCCTCGAGCTATAGCGAGAGGCCGCAAGGACAAACTCAACGAGAGTTTGTCCTGATTTGTC
>JACRHQ010000120.1 GCA_016217585.1 Candidatus Omnitrophota bacterium
AAACCATCCCTGAAGATTACCGCAACCGGCGCCTGCCTGCCGGACAGACGGGCCTGCCTGGCCGGCAGGCAGGCGTCCACCGCTGCTGGCGAATGACGGCATCCTGAAAGGAGACCTCTCGTGGGAAAAGGGAAAAAAATACTGATCGTGGAGGACGACCCGGACATCGCCCAGGCGACGGCCAAGGCCTTAGAAAAACTGGGATTTGAGCCCGCCGGCATTTTCAACAAGGGCGAGGAGGCGGTCGAAAAAGTCTTCGCAATCCGTCCGGACCTCGTCATCATGGACGTCGTCCTGGACGGGCAGATCAGCGGCATTGAAACCAGCCGGCACCTGGAGCAATTCCTGAACCTTCCTGTCGTCTTTGTCACCGGCCACCGCGACATCGCCGCCGCCATGAGCGCAAACCGCCGCGTCGCTCTTCTGAAACCCTTCACCGTCGGTGACCTGCAGAAGGCCATTGAGGCCGCCTTCACCGCATCCTCTAATAAAAACTAATAGCCCATCCACCTCTCCGAAATAACGCTTTCTTCAAGAAAACTATTCATGTCAAATTTCTGTCAAATCCTGGTTCGAAGGGGTGTCAATTCCCCTTTACTGTTCTATACTTGAAGCAAGGTCGAAGACCGGCAACCGTTAGGGTTGAAACAGATTGCAATTCAATGAGTAAAGGCGGGTTCCAGGATGATTGCCATACCTGCAAAAAACATCTTGATTGTCGAAGACGACAAAGAGATCGCCGGTTCCATGGCCAAGGCCCTGGAAGACATCGGGCACCGGGTTGTGGCCGTCTTTTTTTCCGGTGAAGAAGCCATGGACCATGCGAAAAAGTCTCCCTCTCCGGATTTGGTGATCATGGACGTTAACCTGGAAGGGGCGGTCGACGGTATACAGGCGGGCAAATACATCGAAGATCATTTAAATTTACCGGTTATTTATATAACCGGTTATCTTGATAAGGCCGCCTTGCTGGAGCAAGAAGGGCGGGTCCCCATCATGAAACCATTCACCGCCCGGGAACTTAAAACAGCCATCGACGTTGTTCTCTACATCATCTCCGCGAAAAATGCCGACCGCAAACGTTCCGCCCCGCAGGACGCCTTCCGGGACAAGATCCAAAAAGACCTGCCAACCCTTAATCCAGAATTTCCCGGCGCGCCTTAAGCGACATGCTCAGCGTGGACATGTCGGCGTATTCCAGGGCGCTGCCCACCGGGATGCCCAGCCCGATGCGGCTGACCTTGACGCCGGTGGGCTTGAGCTGTTTGGTCAGATACAGCGCGGTCATCTCCCCTTCGCTGTCGGCATCCGTGGCAATGACCACCTCCTTGATGCTTTGCGTTGAGATGCGCTGGAGAAGCTGGGAGATTTTAAGGTCTTCGGGCCCCCGGCCCTCGGCAGGGGCGATCGCGCCCAGAAGCACGTGGTAATGGCCTTTGTAGGCGCCGGTGCGTTCGATGGCGAGCACATCCTTCGGGTCCTCGACGACACAAACGGTCGCATCGTCGCGGCCGGTGTCCGAGCAGACCAGACAGATCTCGGTATCGCTCAAATTATTGCAGATGCGGCAGAACCGCAACCCGTCTTTGAGCTTGAGGACGCTCTCGGCCAGGGCCTGCGCCTCTTCGCGCGGATGATTGAGGATCCAGAACGCCATGCGCTCGGCGCTGCGGCGTCCCACGCCAGGCAGCTTGGAAAGTTGTTCAATCAAATTTTCAATCAGTTTTGGGTAAGCCATTTGTTTACAACATTATTTAGGTGTCAGGTGGAAGGTGATAGTTGTTAGTGCCCTGTCACCTATAATCCATCACCTTATTCTTTGTGCCAGCGGCTGACGACCTTGCCCTGGAACGTATTCAAAACGTCTTTGATCGCGCCTTCTTCTTCCTGCGGTTTAAAAGTGCCGCTGATCTCATACTGAAGGACCACGGGCGCCCCCAGCTTTTCCGTAAATACTTTGGCGACGATTTCCCGGTTGGCGGATCCTTCAAGCGCCTCCTTCTGGAAAGCGCAATGTTGCGGGAAACCAACCGTCAATTTCAAATCTTTAAAGGAAATCGGCGTGCCTTCCTGCAGATACGTCGCCAGCGACATCCGCTCGCGGCTGACGGCGTAGGTCAGCGTGTCCCAGCAGCGTTTGATCCTTTCGAGATTCAGGGGTTCTTTCCCCTCCACGGCGGACACCGGGAGGCCGTCGGAAATTTCGTCGGGGATTTCCACAGATTCCGGCGGGATATCTTCCTGCGCGTCTTCCAGCCCGGCGGGCGTCAGGCCTGCCTGTCCGGCAGGCAGGTCAATCTGCCCTTTTTCATTTTTGAGGACATTAATGACGGGCGAAGACGAGGACCCGGGAGACGGTTTTATCTCCGTCGGCTTACGCGCTGGCGTCTGGACGGGCGTCACGGCCGATGCCTCTCCCGTGTAAGTCAGCTTGGCGAAGGCCACCTCCAGCGGCATGCGCACCGTTTCGGTGATCCCGGCGGTCTCCTGGGCTTCGATCAAGGCATCAATTGCCTTGAGGATCTCTTTGAGCGTAAATTGAGCGCTCTGGGCTAAATACATTTCCTTGACGGCGATCGGATGATCGACCAGTTTCCCGAGCGTCTTTCCGCCGACCTTCATGACCATAAGGTTACGGAAATGCTCGATCAAATCCTTGTTCAGCTGCTTGATGTCTTTTCCCTGGTCGATGATCTTCTCCAGAACCTCCAGCGCGCCGGAACAACTCTTTTGGGCCAGGGCCCCGGTCAGCTCGAACAAAAATTGGGTCTCCACCATCCCCAGCATCGAAAAGACGTCGGCGGCCGCGATCCCCTCGTCGCTCAAGGCGCTCAACTGGTCCAGGATGCTCAGGGCGTCCCGCAGGCTCCCCTGCGAGGCCTTGGCGATGGCATAAAGCGCCTCCTGATCAATTTTGAATTTTTCTTTCCGGCTGATCTGCGCCATCAGCTCGACGGCCGTCTTGACCGGGACACGTTTGAAATCGAACCTCTGGCAGCGGGAGATGATCGTCGCCGGCACCTTGTGCGGGGCGGTCGTGGCGAAGATAAATTTCACGTGTTCCGGCGGCTCTTCAAGCGTCTTTAAAAGCGCGTTGAAGGCTTCGGTGGTGAGCATGTGCACTTCATCGACGATATAAATTTTGTAACGCCCGGCGCTGGGAGCGAATTTGACGTTTTCGCGCAGCGTGCGGATCTCGTCGATGCCGCGGTTGGAAGCGCCGTCGATTTCCAGGACATCCAGACTGCTCCCCCTGGCGATCTCCCGGCAGGCCGAACATTTGCCGCAAGGTTTCACCGTTGGGCCTTTTTCGCAGTTTAAAGACTTGGCGAGGATCCGCGCGCAGGAAGTTTTGCCGATGCCGCGCGGGCCGCAGAAAAGATACGCGTGGTGCAGCCGGCCGGACTGGATGGCCTTTTTGATCAAATCAGTGATGTGTTCCTGGCCGATGACCTCGTCGAAGATCTGCGGGCGGTGCTTCCTGGCTAGTACGAGGTATGACATGACGGTGTTATTGTAACATAAAATCAGTAAATTTCAATTTTGTGTTCGCAGACCAATTAGAGTATATGTTGCAAGGCCGTTTCCAGTTCGGGATACCGGAACCGGTAGCCGCTGGCCGTCAACTTTGTGGGGACGACCTTGGCCCCGGATAAAAGCAATTCTTCGCCCATCTCGCCAAACAAAATCCGTACCGCCGGCGCCGGAACAGGCACCGCTGCCGGCCGGTTCAGGCATTTGGCCAGAGTGGCGGTAAATTCCGCGTTGGAAACCGGATGAGGGGAAACCGCGTTAACCGGCCCCGACAAATTGCTATTCATCATGTGTTCCACTATCAAGGGGATTTCCTCCAAGGCAACCCAGCTGACCATCTGCCGGCCGGAACCAATCCTCCCGCCTAACCCAAGCTTAAAGACAGGTAACATTTTGGACAAGGCTCCGCCTTTCTTACTCAAAACAAGCCCTAACCTCATGTGAATGATACGGATGCCAACATTGTGAGCCTCATTAGTGGATTGTTCCCATTTCTCGCAAACATGAGATAAAAACAATTTACCCACGACTGAACGTTCATCTGAATATGATGGTGGTTCAATATGCCCATAAAAACCAACTGCTGATGCGGAAATGAGGAGCTTCGGAAGCGGATTTACTTTAGCCAAGGTTTGGCTCAATAAACTGGTCCCGTCCACGCGGCTGGAATAAATAAGCCGCTTGTAATTTTCAGTCCAGCGGTGGTCGGCAATGCCGGCCCCGGCCAGATGGATGACCACTTCGTGCCCGGCCAATGCCCCCGGTTCCAGCTGCCGTGACGGGATATCCCAGACAACCGCCCCTGGGTCGTGCGCGCCTCCCTTGTCCTGGTGGACAATGCGCGTAATGACATGTCCACGCCGGGCAAAATATTCGACCAGTGCCGTCCCCACAAGACCCCTGGAACCAGTAATAGCGATGCGCATCATTTTGATTGTATCAACTTCTCCGGCGGGTGAAAACAAAAAAGGCAGCTTTTTAAAAAACAAAAAGCTGCCTTTTAAAAACCACTTATATTAACAAACTTATGATTTCTTCCGTCGCACAAAAGTCGCGGCCAGGCCGGAACCCAAAAGGAGCATGGTACCTGGCTCCGGGACAACCGGGTTGTGGGGTTTACAGTCCGGACAAGCAGGCGTGTCCACATGGTCCTCGATCTTGTCTTGTCCCGTCTTAACATACGCTAATTTCTCGACGGATTCATCCGTCGGCGCGCTGAACCAGAAATAGTCCACATCACCGATCTCATCAAGATCGTCGGGTGAAGATTTCTTGATATCCCATTTGATCCCCCAAGGCCCGTACTGGCCATCCTTGCCGACCG
>JACRHQ010000121.1 GCA_016217585.1 Candidatus Omnitrophota bacterium
CCGGATACTTCAACCGGAATATCAGAGATCAGATTCTGGTACAAAGACAACCTTTTGGACGTTCAAAAGATCAAAACGGAGCTCATCGACCCTGTTCACTTTTAAAACGTAAACTCTTCACTTTTAAAAAATCGGTAACACCATAAAATTCTCCTTGCCCCGGCGCCTGGTTATGCTACGCTGTATCCGCGGGACAATAATTTCCATGGAACACAGCCCAACCCACCACGAAGAACATCCCTCGGCCTGGCGGAAAAGATCCGGAATGCCCAGCCTGCCGGAAGTTTTTTCCTCCGTGCACGTCCCGGCGGACGCGCGCTTCCTGCGCAAGCTCCTCGCCTTCGCCGGGCCGGGGCTCATGGTCGCCGTCGGATACATGGACCCGGGCAACTGGGCAACGGACCTGGCCGGCGGCGCCAGATTCGGCTACACCCTGCTCGCGGTCATCCTTGTCTCCAACTTCATGGCGATCCTGCTGCAGCATCTGTCGCTGAAGCTCGGTATCGCCACGGGACGTGACCTGGCCCAGGCCTGCCGCGACCACTTCTCGCGGCCGGTCGCCATATCCCTGTGGATTATCTGCGAGCTCGCCATCGCGGCCTGCGACCTGGCCGAGGTCATCGGTTCGGCGATCGCCCTCAACCTTTTATTTAAAATCCCTCTCGTCGTCGGAATCCTGATTACCGCCGCCGACGTCATGATCGTTCTTCTTCTGCAAAACAAAGGATTCCGTATCCTCGAATGTATCGTTGCAAGCCTGATCGTCATTATCGGCGGGTGCTTCGCCTATGAGCTGGTTATCTCCCACCCCTCCGCCGGCCTGATTGTCGCGGGCCTGGTGCCGAGACCCGAAATCATTACAGACCCGGGCATGCTCTACATCGCCATCGGCATCCTTGGCGCGACGGTCATGCCGCACAACCTCTATCTGCATTCGAGCATCGTCCAGACCCGCGCCTTCGAACGTAACGACAAGGGCAGGGCCATGGCCATCCGCTACGCCACCATCGACTCGACGGGGGCGCTCTTGTGCGCTTTCTTTATCAACGCCGCCATTTTGATCTTGAGCGCCGCGGTCTTTCACGGCACGGCCCACGAAAATGTCGCCGATATCAACGACGCTTACCAGCTGTTAACGCCGTTACTCGGCGCCCCGCTGGCCGGCGTCCTGTTCGCCGTGGCGCTTTTGGCGTCGGGGCAAAATTCGACGTTGACCGGGACGCTGGCCGGCCAGATCGTCATGGAAGGGTTCCTGGAGATCCGCCTGCGGCCGTGGATGCGCCGGCTCATGACCCGGCTGGTCGCCATCGTCCCCGCCGTCATCGTGGCGGCCCTCTACGGCGCGAAAGGCGCCGGAGACCTCTTGATCCTGAGCCAGGTCATCCTTTCCCTGCAATTAAGTTTTGCCATTGTCCCTCTGGTCGTCTTCACGAGCGACGCCAAAAAAATGGGCCGCTTCGTTAACGCGCCGTGGCTGAATGTGGCGGCCTGGACCGTAACCGCCGTCATCGTCAGCTTAAATTTTTATTTACTGTTGCAAACCCTGAAATCCTGGCTAGGCTAAAAGGAGGACTATGTACCGCCACATCCTTATCCCGCTCGAAAATTCGCCGTCGGACCGCGTGATCCTGGACCACATCCGGCCCCTGGCCAAACACTTGCACGCGGAGCTGATCCTTGTCCATGTCGCCGACGGGTTCGCGGCCAGGCTCCAGGACCAGCTCAACCTGGAAGAGTCCGAGGAGATCAAAAAGGACAGGGCCTATCTTCAACGCTGCCGGGAGGAATTGACGAAGGAAGGGCTGAAGGTCAAAACACACCTGCTCGCCGGCGAGCCGCCCGACCAGATATTGACCATCGCCGACGCCGAAGAGGTGGACCTGATCGCCATGTCGACGCACGGCCACCGTTTGCTGCAGGACTTCATCCTGGGGAGCGTGGCCGAGAACATCCGCCACCGCACCAACATCCCCATCCTCATGATCCGCGCGGCTAAATAATCCCCGTCCCGAGCAAGACGGCGACGGCCAGGAGCATCCCGCCGACGATGTTTTGAACGATACCGATGGTGATTTTGGAAATCAGACGGCTCCCCGCCCAGACGCCCGTGAAAGCCGATAACCCGGCGAGGATCAAAGCCGGACCATAACGGTTGAAATCCATCTGGCGCAAATAAACGGAATACACCGCCAGACGCGGCAGGTCGATCAAACACGCGATCACGACACCCGTGGCGATGAAACTTTCCTTGCTCAAACCGCACTTGATCAAAAAAGCGCTGCGCAAGGCCCCCTGGTGTCCGGACACCCCGCCGAAAAATCCGCTCAAGAGGCCCCCCAGAGGCAGATATTTTTTCTCAAACTGGATTTTCTGCAAACCGGGAACTACTTCCAGCAACGCGAAGACAACCATCAGCCCCGCCACAATAACCTTGATCCACAAAATCTCATGGGTACGCCCCATCAACTCATAAACGGCAATGGACGGCAGCTGCTGGCTGCGCACCAACAGATAAGCCCCCGCCACGGCCGCGGCGATCGCGGGCAAACCAAACCGCAGGACGACCGGCCAGTCCGCGGGACGTCCGACGAAAAACAACTTGAAGATATTATTGGCGAAATGGACAAGGGCGGTCAGCGCGATCGCCGCTTCGACCGGGAAGAAGACGGCGAATACGGGCATAAGGATCGTCCCCAAACCGAAGCCGGAGAAAAGCGTCAGCCCGGAGGCGACTAAAGAAACCATACTGATAACCAGATAAAGCATAAAAACCCTTCACGGTTCTTTTATTTCGAAGGATTCGATGGGGATGGCGCCGCCCGGCCTGTCCTGGGCCGCCAACTCTTTTTTCATATCCTGCAGGGCGGTGTTTAGATCGGATAACTGTTTCTGGAGACTTTCCAGATTTTCATCCAGTTTTTGATCCAGGTCTTCTTCACGCTGTTCCATCTTGTCCAGACGCCGGTCGAGCTCGTAAAACCGGCGGGCCACAAACTCCTCGGTGGTCTCGACCTTATACTCGGCGCCGAATTTGCCGGCCCTGGACCCCTTGGGGACCAGATAAGAGGCCTGGCCGTCTTTATCGACCTTTTCCATCCACGGGGGGATTTCTTGCGTCCTGTTGGTCTGGGCGAAGAGAATATTCTGTCCTGAAAACAAAAAAAAGACCAGGAAACTCAACCGTTGCCACTTCCGCATAAGTTTTCCCCTCCGGTTCGGCGGGCCGCGTTTCGACGTTCATTGTATCCCGCGGCCGGCCGCAAATCAACCTGAAAGCCGCAGGAGATATTCGGCGACAACAGCGATACATAGTCCGATTATAAAGAATATAACACTTCTTTTAATCTCATATTCTATGTAAAGTTTTTAAACTTCTCACAAATCATATCCCTGACTTGGCGGAATTCATTGATAACCCGGTCATCAATCTCTCTATTATGTGGGGGATCAGGAAAAGGCCAATGGATTGACTTCGCGCCGGGAAAGACCGGGCAAGATTCTTTTGCATTATTGCAAACGGTGATTACATAATCGAATTCGTGTCCCTTAAACTCATCTACATGCTTGGAGCGATGCCCAGAAATATCTATGCCGATTTCCTTCATAACCCGGATAGCAACCGGATTAACTTGCGATGGCTTCGTCCCTGCGCTAAACACTTCAAGCCTATCGCCGCCGAAATGCCGCAACATCCCTTCGGCCATTTGCGAACGGCAGGAATTTCCTGTGCAGAGGATTAAAACTCTTTTTTTATGC
>JACRHQ010000126.1 GCA_016217585.1 Candidatus Omnitrophota bacterium
AAATCCATGATAAAGGAAGTATAGCGAAAGGCCGGAAAGCAGGCAAGGAAAAATATTGAAGCGCCGCATTCCGTTCTTAAAATTATTTGACTTTCATTTTTGCTACGCTAATATGGAAATGCCATGAAGAAGCCGTTCGCTCCCAATTTCAAAACCCCGCAAGAAAATCTTTGCAAAGAAGAACTTAACAAGCTCGCCTCCAGCGGGACACGGGGAACTCTCGCGCGAGACCTGCGCAGCGGCACCCCCGACATCGCCTGGGAATCCGAGCAGATCGCCAAGTCGCACGGGATTTATCTCGAGTTCAACCGCGCCGCAACGGGTGAGGAAAAAGAATGGATTTACATGATCCGCATCGGCGTTCCCGGCGGCGGGCCGATTTCCAGGGAGCAATGGCTCCTCCTGGATGAACTTTCCGAAAGATACACGGCCGACCCGCAGGGACACCCGTCTTTGCGTCTGACCAACCGGCAGAATATCCAGTTCCACTGGGTCAAAAAGCCCGGCGTCATCCCCATCGTCAAAGGGCTCGCCGAAAAAGGACGATAGTCTCTCAACGGCTGCGGGGACACCACGCGGAACGTGATGGCCTGCCCGCTGTCGCATTATTCCGATGTTTTCAACGCCCGCGCCTGGGCCCATAAAACGGCCGAATATTTCCTCCTGCCGAGGGAACCGTTTATCGAGATCTTCGCCATCGACCCGAAATATATCCGCACGCCAGCCGAGTCATTTGCCTACGGACCGAACCTTTTAAACCGCAAATTCAAGATCGCCTTTTCAACGGTCCGCAAAGACCCGAAAACGGGGGTCCTCGTTCCCGACAACTGCGTTGAATGCCTTACCAATGACATGGCCGTCGCCCCCGTCCTCGTCAACGGCAAGGTCGAGGCGTTCCAGGTCTATGTCGGCGGCAGCCAGGGAGAGCGAAACGGCAAACCCACGATGGCGACACTGGCCCAACCTCTGACGGTTATCCCGGAGAAACAGCTCCTTGCCGTGCTCGACGGTGTCGTCAAGGTCCACCAGGAATACGGCGACCGCCAAAACCGTTTCTGGGCGCGTCTTAAATACGTGATCCAGAAACAGGGCGTCGACTGGTTCCGCGCCCGGGTCAGCGACAAGGTCGGGTTCAAGCTTCCGCTGCCGGACCCCGATCATGATTACGGCAACCGGCACCTTCATCACGGCTGGCAAGGGCAACCCTCCAACGGACTTTTGGCCTACGGTGTTTTCATCGAGAACGGCCGCGTCAGCGACGCCGGCCCCAACGGCCGGTTGAAATCAATGGTGCGCGACATCATGAACAAATACCCGGTTGAATTCATGACCACGCCCAACCAGGATATTCTTTTTACCAACATCCCCAAGGCCTCGATGAAAGATTTCGAAGCGGAATTAAAGAGTTACGGCTACGGGCTACGTAACGGCAAACCATATTCGAACCTGCGGCTCTATTCGGGGGCGTGCGTGGGGCGCGACACGTGCCGGCTGACCTACACCGATTCGGAAAAATTCGAACCCATCCTCATCGATGAACTGGAAAAGCTCGGCTGGGGGGATGTGAAGGAATCGATCGGCGTCACCGGATGCGAGCGCCAGTGCTTCCGCCCCGCCACCAAGGCCATCGGCCTCGTCGGCAGCGGCGTGGACCGCTATCAATTCAAACTCTTTGGCGATGAATCCGGCCGCTTTCAGGGAAAACCTTTGATCTCGGACGACGGCGAAAAGATGTACCTGCGTTCGGTGCCGCACGAAGATGTCCCGGCCGTCATTGATACCTTGTTGAGGTTCTACCAGGGAAACCGCAAGGACGGCGAAGGCCTCGGCGCGTTTCATCGCCGCGTCGGCGCCGATGAGCTTATCAAACATCTCCAGCAAAACCCCGCCACCGCTTCTCTCATGGAAAAGACGTTTACGACTGACTGTGTGATGGAATAGGGGATTATTCTTCGCCGAAGGCGCGCCGTACGGCGGAGAGAACGCGGTCCGTTTCGAAGGGTTTGATGATGTAATCCGTCGCGCCGGCCCGGATCGCTTCCATCAGGGAGTCTCTCTGGTCGATGGCCGTGATGACGATGACCTTGGCGTTCTGGTCAATGGCGAGGATCTCCTGCAAGGCCCGGATGCCGTCTTTCTCCGGCATGGTGATATCCATGGTCACGAGGTCGGGAGACAATTCCTTGAATTTTTCGATGGCTTCATTGCCGTCGTTCCCCTCCCCGACCACCGAATAGCCGTTGACCGTCAAAATGTCCTTGAGCATCAGGCGGATGATGGGGGCGTCGTCCACGATTAATATTCTATGGGCCATGGCTCTGTTCTCCTTTAAATTTGGTCTAGAAAAAATTTATTAATGACCCCTTCGGTCCCCGGCGACGGCAGAATGAACATGTTGCACCGGAGGTTATAACGGACAATATGGAACCGGCTTTCGACGATAAGCACCTGGTCGCTTTCCGCGGCGGTTTCCATAACGAATTCCTGGAGTATCGTCCCTAAAAAATCATGGGCGACCTTGGGCGGCGTCGGCTTGATCCGGATATTGAAGTCCGCCGCGAAAACGCTGCACACGCCGCTGGCCAGTATATTCCCGATCTCCTGCATGGCGCTTTGGACATAAATATCGAAGTCCGTCGATGTGCCCACCTTCCGCTGGAGGACAAGGTCCGTCAGGGTAAGGCAGGCCGGAGCATCGGCGTAGAACAAAAATTTGAAGGGGGCATCCCCCGTCACGTCAACAATCGACCCGATCACTTCGCTCTGGACATCCTCGGCGTTGACACGCGCCGTCGCCTCGGAAAGGTCCGTGACATACGCCTTTTCCAGGGAGATTTGCGCCCCGACCTTGATGAACTTGGACAAAAGCTGGGAAACGCGGTCAACGCTCAACTGGATGATCAACTCGACGGCTTTATTCGGCCGTGAACCATCTGCGCTCATATCCATCAATACTCCTTGACCTCCTCATTAAAGACCTGGCAGAACACCTTTCCTGTAGCCAGGTCAAAATCGATTTTATATCCCCGCTCTCCGCCCGTGCTGGCGCCGACGACCGCGATCTTCAGTTCCCGGAGGATGGCGCGGGCCGCCGCCGTATTCTCCTCGCCGACACGGCGGTTGACCATCTTCAGGACGTTGGCTCCACCGAACATTTTAGCAACAAAGTCGTCTTTTTCTATATTAAAAACATTTTTTAACCGGCGCAGCAGTTCCGGGATCCCCGTGTCCGCGTACTTTTCTTTCCTGGGAATTTTTTCTCCTTGCATCTCCCGCGCCTTGGGCAGCAGAAAGTGGACGATGCCTCCGACTTTACGGGAAGGGGAATACAGGCAAACGGCGATACAGGACCCCAAAAAAGTACTGAGCACCGCGGGCGCCTTGTCGATCTTGATATCCCCGACCCCGACCAGGACTCTATTTTCTATGTTCATGAATAACCTTACCTGGAAGCCATAATAATCAATTTGGGATCCAAAATCAAGGCCACCTGACCGTCCCCCAGGATCGTGGCTCCCGAGATCCCCTTGACATGAAAGAAATGATGCGACAGGGCCTTGATGACGATTTCCGTTTCCCCGATCATCCGGTCCACGAAAATGCCGACTTCGGTCTCCCCGTCGGATATGACGACGACCCTCTTGATTTCCTCCTCGGGACGCCGTGTCCCGCGCAGGAAGATCACATCCCTCAGTTCAATCAGGCTCAGGACTTCTTCCCGCAGCCGTACCGTGGCGTTCCCGTCGACCGGCCGGATCATGTCACCCGTGACCTTGATGATTTCCGTCACGGCTTCCAGGGGCATGGCGTAGGTTTCGCCGTCAATGACGACCAACAACGCCTGGATGATGGCCAGGGTCAGGGGGATCTTTAAGATAAAAGTTGTCCCCTGGCCGATCTGGGGCTTGATATCGATAGCCCCGTTCAAAGAGGTGATCATGCTGCGCACGGCGTCCATACCGACCCCCCGGCCCGACAGCCCCGTAACGCGGGCCGCGGTGCTGAACCCCGGCAGGAACATCAAGTCCAGTTTCTCGCGGTCGCTCAACCGTCCGGCCTGTTCTTCGCTGATCAGTTTCTTTTTAAGCGCGGTATAAACCAGCAAGTCTCCATCAATACCACGGCCGTCGTCGCTGATTTCAACGCAGACATTGTTCCCCTCGTGAAAGGCCCTGAGGGTGACGGTGCCCCGCTGTGGTTTTCCGGCTTTATTGCGTGTGGCGTCGACTTCAAGGCCATGGTCGATGGCGTTGCGGACCAGGTGGATTAAAGGTTCCCCCAGGGCGTCGACGAGATTCTTGTCCAGTTCAGTCTCTTCCCCCTCCAGGATCAAGGTGACGTCTTTCCCGAGGTCTTTGGCGATGTCCCGCACGATGCGGTTGAAACGGCTGAAGACCACTTTGATTGGGACCATGCGCGCCTGCATCACGGCGGCCTGGATATAGGAAGCAATCTTCCCCAGCGTCCCCGTGGTCTCGTCAAGAAGGTGGACCTCGTTGCCCAGCTTGCTCTGCTCAGTCTCTCGCGCCAGTTCATCCAGACGGATATTCAGGGAATCAAGCTGCCTTAAAATACGGTTGCCCTCCAGCCCTTCCTGTTTTTCCAGGACGGGGAAAAGGTCCCGTCTCAAGGCGGTAAAATTTGATTTGACCGCGCCCAGCGTACGCAAAAATTCCCTGTGGGACAATATCTCCCCGCTCAGAAGGTTCACCAGACGCTCGAACTGGGCCCGGACGGTCACCAGCTCGCCGGAGAGGTTCATCAGAGTATCGAGTTTATGCGCGTCAATACGGATGGAGACTGTCTGGGACGAAACGCCCTGGGGCGGCGCGGACGGATCTTTTTTCTGCGGGGTTTTCTCGTGGCCTTGTTGCAGGGCGGTGAAATCCGGATGTTTTTCCAGCAATTCCCGTATAGCCCCGGTCTTCACCGG
>JACRHQ010000127.1 GCA_016217585.1 Candidatus Omnitrophota bacterium
CACCCAGCAGATCCGCGACGAGAACATGATGCTCAAGGTCGACCGGATGCGAAAGAGCACGGAGACCATCCGCAACATGACCCTCTACGGCCTCAAGAACCGGCTGTATTTCATCGACACTTATAACCCGCGGGAACAAATCCTGGAAGGCATCACGATCATCGAACACGACGCGAGCCAGAACATCGAACAAAAAATCGTGGCCTTGAAAGGCGTCTGGACGGGGATCGCCTGGAAGTTCTACCAGTGCCAGGTCACGGTCTTTAACCCCGTCAATATCACCAGCCCCGTCAAGATCAAGGTCTACAAGGAAAAGCTGATGGACATCAAGGAAACGCCCAACGATTTTCTAAGCCAGAGGCTCAACGTCTCCTCGATGAACATCCGCCAGTTGAGCCGGTATGTCGCCAAGTTCGCCAGCAGCGGCGCGCAGAAGGCCCTGCAGAGCCTGCGCGTGGACATGCACCAGCGCATAGCGTTTCCCGTCGGGAATGTGGTGATCGTCCTGGTCGGGCTGCCCCTCGCCCTGATGTTCAAAAGCCGCAAGGGGGCGACCTTCACGGCGATGGGGATCGCCGTCGGGACGGGGTTCCTGTATTACGTGGTCAACGCGGTCGCGATCGCCTTCGGCAAGGGCGGGTTTTTCCCGCCGGTCGTCGCGGCATGGGCGACACCGGTCCTCTTCACGCTGATCGCCTTGAGCGTGATCGAAACCAGGTCGGTGAATTAACCACCCGCGGAAAAATCCAGGATAATTTCTCCGTCTTGTTCCCGGACCTCGAAGGTGCGGACGCATTCGCCCTTTTCCATCCCCTCCCCCGAGGCCAGATCGAACTTGTGGCCGTGCAAGGGGCAAACGACCTTGCCGCTGCCCAGGAGGCCTTCCGACAAAGGCCCCTGGCGGTGGGGGCAGCGGTTTTCCACGGCGGCGAGTTTTCCGTCACGCAAACGAAAGACCGCGATTTCCTCGCCGCCGACGACAAAACAACGGCCGTGGCCCAGCGCGATCTGGTCCACCCGCCCCAGGTTAACAAATGTTTTCTTGTCCATAGCCTTCCTCCGGGTCAAAGTGTTAATGACAATGACGCCCGCCGACGGCGATAATATTTACCATCCTAAGCTCCGGATTATCTTTGCGCGCCGACCGTGTCGTGGCACAGCCGCTGACGGCCAAAAGCAGAACAAACAACATCACCATTTGTCTTCGCATGGATATTATCCTCCTGTCGCTCCTGCCGCATTTAACCTTCCGCGAGGCTTATCCGTTTGGGGCCCGCGAACTGATGTTCATACGCCGGCTCTTGCGCTTCCCTCCAGGGGTCGCGGTAAGCCTCCACCGCCTCCTGGATCCGGGCGTCCAGCCGGGCGCAGATCCCCAGGGAATCCTCTATCAAAACACTTTTAAGGACATCGATGCCGACGCGCCCGACAAACCCGTAAGTGCGTTCCATGTATTTGGCGTGCTCGCGGTAATACTGCATAAACCGCCCGATCACCCTGACCGTCTCTTCATGCCCCCGCGCCGTGCAAAGAAGGTCGCCCTTACGCACCGTGCCGCCGGCGGCTCCGCCGATATAAATTTCCCACTTGTCCTCGCCGATGGCGACCGCGCCGATATCTTTGACATAAGCCTCTGAGCAATTCCGCGGACAGCCGGCGGTCGCCAGCTTCATCTTGTGCGGCGATTCGACCCCTTGGAAACGGCGCTCGATTGTCTGGGCGAGTTTGATGGAATCTCCAAGTCCATAACGGCAGAAGTCTGTCCCCACGCAACTCTTGCAGGTGCGGAAGGCCTTGGTGTACGCATGGCCGCTGGGCATCCCCAGCTCTTTCCAGATCAGCGGTAAAACCGGTTTCTGGACGCCCAGCAGATCGATCCGCTGGCCGCCGGTAATCTTCACCATTTTGACCTGATATTTGACCGCCACCCCGGCGATGCGCATAAGCTCGTCCGGCGTCGTTACGCCGCCATAGATACGGGGGACAACGGAGAACGTCCCGTCGCGCTGGATATTGGCGTGCACGCGGTCGTTGATGAACCGCGCGTCGCGCTCGTCTTCATATTCGCCCGGCCAAAGGGTCTTCAACAGCGAGGCCAGGCCGACCTTGCTGTCCGCGTCCTCTTTGCCGCCGGCGAAGGCCGCGAACACGGCGCTGACCGATTTTAAATTCTTCGCCCGGACCTGGGCCACCAGTTGGGATTTTTCCAAAGGGATCCCGGGCACGTAATAGTGTTCCGCGGCGTCATAAGAGACCTTGCCCAGGCAGGATTCGATGATTTGGGCGATCATGCCGCGGCAGGAACCGCAGCCTTTGCCCGCCTTTGTCCTGGCGCCGACGGCGGAAACGCTCCGGCAATGATCGTTCTGGATGGCCGCGACAATCTCCTTTTTGCACACGCCGTTGCAATTGCAGATCTGCGCGTGGTCGGGGAGGTCCGCCGCGTTGACCAACGCGGGCCCTTCCACCGTGCCGAAAAACAGCTCCGGACGGTTGGCGGGGACGTCCTGTCCGGTTTTAAACATCTGCAGGAGCGTGTCCGCGGACCCGGTATCGCCCAGGAGGATCGCGCCGTGGATTTTCTCGTCGCGGATGATGACTTTTTTGTAGATATTGCGTTTGGGTTCGCGGTAAACAACCGTCTCATCGGAGGGTTTTTCCGCCTCTTTCACACCGACGGAAACCAGGTCCACCCCCATCACCTTCAGTTTCGTCGCCGTTTTCGAGCCTTCATACCGCGCCTGCGGGTCGGTCCCGGTAACGATATCCGCGAGCACCCGGGCCTGCTCCCAGATCGGGTCCACCAGGCCATACATCTTCCCGCGGTGCTCCACGCATTCTCCCAGCGCGAAGACTTCCGGGACATTTGTCCGCATCCTGTCGTCGCAGACAATGCCTTTGTTGACGGTGATCCCGGAGACCTGCGCGACCTCGGTGATCGGCCGGATACCGGCGCTGATGATGACCATATCCGCTTCAACGGATGTCTCGTCCTGGAATTCCAGCCCCGTGATCTTTCCGTCGTCGTGGCGGATGCGCTTTGTCCGGCTGTTGACGACGACGGAAATGCCCATCGCCTCCATGGTGCGTTTGAGCATCTGGCCGGATTCCTCATCGAGCTGGGCATGCATCAACTGGCCGCCCGCTTCCACGACGGTGACTTCCACATTATGCGTCAATAACCCGCGCGCGGCCTCCAGGCCCAGCAGCCCTCCCCCGATGACCACGGCCTTGCGGCAGCCGGCGGCGAATTCGCCGATGCGCCGGCAATCGTCGATGGTGCGGAACAAAAATACCCCGGGCAGGTTTTGGCCTTCGATCGGCGGCACAAAAGGGCGCGAGCCGGTGGCGATAATGATATGATCGTAAGGTTCTGTGACGACGGCTTCCCGGTCAAAGAGGCCGTCACAAAAGTCGTAGGCGTTGACCTCCGCCGGCAACGGATACCCCACGACACAGCGCAGCGCGGTGTCGATCCTGACGGCCTTCACCCCGCTATAAAGAAAAATGCCGTTTTCGCGATACCATGTCAAGGGGTTGAGGAAAATCTCCTCGGGCCGCTGGGACTGGTTAAGCACATTGCTCAACAGGATGCGGTTGTAATTGCCGTACGGTTCGGCCCCAAACATCACAATCTTGAACATCTCCGGCGCGCGCTTGAGGATCTCTTCCGCCGCCCGCGCCCCGGCCATGCCGTTGCCGATGATAACCAGTCGTTTCTGCATCTGTATCCCTCCGCTTACCCCAGCTGATTCATCTCGGGGATATGAATAGTTCGAGATGAATCAAAACGCTGGGGTTATTCGCCGCCGCTCCCGCAGGGAGGCGAATAAAAAAACCCGACATCCAACCATGGATATCGGGCTTCTGTGTCCTTGAAATTTCTTCACTGAATTCTTTGAAGGAAAGCTTCCTCGCTCATCCTTCAGCGTTTGTTACTGCTAAAATATAACACATCCTGGACGACAGTCAATAATTATTTTCTGCGAAGCAGAAAGCAGGGAACCTTTTACCCGGGATGCCCTTCAGCGGATAATGCCTCGCGGCGGGATTTGATATTCTCGTCAGAAAGGTACTCATCTAACGTCGTGCCCTGGATGTCGATGTGCCCGTAGGGCGTGGTCTCGATGATCCGGTTGGCGACCGTCTGGATGAACTGGTGGTCGTGGGACGAAAAAAGAACGGTCCCATTGAACCGTTCCAGCCCCTCGTTGAGCGAGGTGATCGACTCCAGATCCAGGTGGTTGGTCGGTTCATCCAGGACAAGGACGTTCGCCCCGGCCAGCATCATCCGGGCGAGCATGCAGCGTACTTTTTCGCCTCCGGAAAGGACACTCGCCTTCTTGAATGATTCCTCGCCTGAAAAAAGCATGCGCCCTAAAAACCCGCGCACGAAATTCTCGTCCTGGTCCCTGGAGTATTGTCGCAGCCAGTCAATAAGATTAAGGTCCACGTTGAAATATTTATTGTTATCCTTTGGAAAATACGCCCGGACGGTGGAGGCGCCCCATTTGAAACTGCCGCCGTCGGATTGGGATTCGCCCATCAACATCTGAAAAAGCGCGGTCTTGGCCAGCGCGTTACGTCCCAGAAAGGCGATCTTGTCGCCTTTGTTGACATGAACCGTCAGGTTCTTGAACATCACCTGGCCGTCCACAGACTTGCTTAAATCGCGGATGTCCAGGATATCGTTACCGGCGTCGCGCTCGAACTGGAAGTTCACGTACGGGTACTTGCGCGACGACGGCTTGATCTGCTCGACGGTCAGTTTCTCCAGAATTTTCTTGCGGGACGTGGCCTGTTTGGATTTGGAGGCGTTCGCGCTGAAGCGCGCGATAAACTCCTGCAGTTCTTTGCGCTTGTCCTCGATCTTTTTGTTAGACTCCGAGCGCTGGCGCAAGGCCAATTGGCTCGACTGCAGCCAAAACGTATAATTGCCCGCGTAAAGCTGGATCTTCCCGAAATCAATGTCCGCGATATGCGTGCAGACATTGTCCAGAAAATGCCGGTCATGGGAGACCACGACGGCCGTATTCTCGAAGTTGCAGAGGAACTCCTCCAGCCACAGGCAGGTTTCCATGTCGAGCTGGTTCGTAGGCTCGTCGAGCAGAAGGATATCCGGGTCGCCGAACAGGGCCTGGGCCAGAAGCACGCGGACCTTTTGGCCGGCCTCCAGCTGTTTCATCTGCAGGTTGTGCAAATTTTCCGGGATGCCCAGGTCGCTTAAAAGTTTCGCGGCGTTGACCTCGGCGTTCCAGCCGTCCATCTCCGCGAACTCGCCTTCGAGCTCGGAGACCCGGATCCCGTCGGCGTCGGAGAAATCGGCCCTGGCGTACAAGGCGTCTTTCTCCTGGATCACCCGGTAAAGCTCCGCGTGGCCCATGATGACCGTGGTCAGGACCGGATACCCGTCGTAAGCGAACTGGTCCTGCTTGAGGGTGGAGATCCGCTCGCCCGGGGTGACCGTCACGTTCCCGGCGGTCGATTCTATCTCGCCGGAGAGGATCTTCAGGAACGTGGACTTGCCCGAACCGTTGGCGCCGATGAGGCCGTAACAGTTGCCTTTGGAGAAGACGATATTCGCGTCCTCAAAAAGGCGCCTTTTCCCGTATTGTAATGTGACTCCGCTCGCAGAGATCATTATTAAAATATCCCTTGAATATCAGAAGAAGGCAGCAATTATAACACACCCCGGAGAATATTAAATGCTTTTATACACCCTCGGGAGGCGGCTTCCCAAACTGCAGACGATCTCGTAATTGATGGTGCGGGCGTGTTGGGCGAGCTCATAAGCGCAGACTTGATGCTTTCCTTGCTTCCCTAAAATAACAGCCGGCATTCCTGATCGCGGATTTTTAACCTTCGAAACGTCAACGACGATTTGATCCATGGTGACACGGCCCAGCACAGGACAGCGCCGGCCGCCGATTAAAACGTCAGCCTTGCCGGAAAGCCCGCGCAGGTACCCGTCGCTGTAACCGACAGGCAGGGTAGCCACCGTCATCGGACGGCGCGCGATAAAGGTGCGGCCGTAGCTGATGCTTCTTCCCTTTTCAATCCGCTTTAAAAAAATAATCCGGGAATGGACGCTCATGGCCGGACGCAAGGAAATTTTCTTCTCCAATCTCACGTGAGGATACAGGCCGTAAAGCATCAGTCCCGGTCGGGCGAGATTCAAAATTTTATTCGGATATCCAGCCAGCCCCATGCTGTTGGCCGCGTGGACGTACGGAACGGCTAAACCATTGTCCCTCAGTTGTGAAACGAGATCAGCCAGTTGCTGAATCTGTTTTTGCGTGAAGGCGCGGTCCGTGTCCGCCGACGGAAAATGCGTGCAAACCCCCTGGAGCCGCAAATTCGGCAAACGGTTTAATTTCTTTATAAAACCCAGGGCCTCTTCATGCCAAACACCCAGACGCCCCATGCCGGTGTCGACTTTGACGTGGACATCCACCACGCGCTTGCGTTTCTCTGCGTAGCGATTAAGCGCCGCGGCCAATTCATACGTGCATACCGTCGGGGTGAGATGGTAATCTACGATGTCTTTGGCTTGTTCGGCGAGGGTCGTTTCAAACAAAAGAACTGGCGTCTTGATGCCGGCCTTGCGCAAAGCGATCCCTTCGGTCAGATTCGACAGCCCGATGAAATCCACCTTCTCCTGGACGAGAACCTTCGCGACCGGCAGCATCCCGTGCCCATACGCGTCCGCCTTGATAACGGTGAGGACTTTCGCTTTCCCGGCGAGCTTGCGCAATACCCGAAAATTATGCCGGATGGCGTTGAGATCAATCTCAGTCCAGGTTAAATACTTGTTCATCTCTTCTTTCTATAAGTGACTCGCGGGCCAGTTATGAGATTGGTGCCACGCCGCACCAAATCGAATTCCCGCCCGCGGGCGGGAATTCGATTTGCCAATTGCGTCATTCGTGACGCAACCCAACTGTAGCAAAAATTATACAATCAAACCCCGCCCGGCACAATAAAACCTTTTACGGATGGAATCCGATGGGA
>JACRHQ010000128.1 GCA_016217585.1 Candidatus Omnitrophota bacterium
ACATGGTCGGCGGGGCGGTGATGTGCCTGGTTTTTAACGCCCGCCCGGCCACGAAGGATGTGGACGCGTTTTTTAAGCCGGCGCAAAAGATCAGGGAAGCCGCGGCCAAAGTAGCGGCCAAAACGGGAATTCAACCTGACTGGTTAAATGACGCCGTTAAAGGGTTCTTCAGCGTCCAGGGCGAGTACGATGCCTTTTTGGATTTAAGCCATTTGAGGGTGTTCGTTGCCCGGGCGGAATATCTTTTGGCGATGAAATGTCTGGCCATGCGCATAGGGGAAGAGTTTCAGGATGTGGGCGATATTCAATATCTGATCCGCTTTCTGAATCTCAAAACCTATCAGGAAACCCTCGGGGTCATCACCCGGTATTACCCCCTGGAGCGTTTCCCCCAAAAGACTCTTTACGCGCTGGAAGAAATTTTTCAAGAGAAGATAAAACGAAAGGCCGCTCGATGAAGTTTTACGCCGACCTCCACATCCACTCTCACTATTCCCGCGCCACCAGCAAGGACCTCGACCTGGAACACCTCTTCTATTGGGCGCAGCTTAAAGGCATCCAGGTCGTCGGGACCGGCGATTTTGTGCATCCTTCGTGGCTGGCGGAATTAAAGGAGAAGCTGGAGCCGGCCGAGGAAGGGTTGTTCAGGTTAAAGCCGGCGCGCGCCCGTCCGATGGAAGAGAAGATTCTTCCCCGTTGCCGCGGTGAGGTCCGCTTTATGCTCACCGTCGAGATTTCCAGCATTTACAAGAAGTTAGGGAAGGTCCGCAAGGTCCACAACGTCGTTTTTGTCCCGTCGTTCGCGGCGGCGGAAAAATTGCAGTCGAGGCTGGAGACCATCGGCAACATCCGCTCCGACGGGCGGCCGATCCTGGGGCTGGATTCCCGTGACCTTCTGGAAATTGTCCTGGAAACGGATCCCCTGGCCTGTTTGATCCCCGCGCACATCTGGACGCCGTGGTTCTCCGCGCTGGGTTCCAGCAGCGGCTTCGACCGTGTGTCCGATTGTTTCGCCGACCTGACCAAACACATTTTTGCCGTCGAGACCGGGCTTTCTTCGGACCCCTTGATGAACTGGCGGTTAAAACAGCTCGACCCGTTCGTGCTGGTCTCGAATTCCGACGCGCATTCCCCGGCCAAGCTCGGCCGCGAAGCGACTATCTATGACACCGGACTTTCCTATCCGGCGATTTACCGCGCGCTTTCCGATCCCAAAGACAAAGGCCTGGCCGGGACGATTGAATTCTTCCCGGAAGAGGGTAAATATCATTACGACGGGCACCGCGCCTGCAAGACGCGGCTGCATCCGCGGGAGACCCGAAAGCGTCAGGGGTTGTGTCCGGTCTGCGGCAAACCGGTCACCGTCGGGGTCATGGCCCGCGTGGAAGAGCTGGCGGACCGGCCCGAGGGCGAAAAGTCCGCGCGCTGGCGTCCTTATCACAACTTGATCCCCTTGCCGGAAATTATCGCGGAAGCCAAAGGGCTTGCGGGCCCCGGGAGCAAATCCGTCCAGCAGCTTTACGTAAAAATTTTGTCGCAGCTGGGCAATGAATTGTTCGTCCTGCGCGAGGCGCCCCTGGAGCAGATCGAGGCCGCGGCCGGAGACCTTGTCGCCGAGGGCGTCCGGCGCGTGCGCGAAGGCAAGGTCGAGATCGCCGCCGGTTACGACGGAGAATACGGCAAGGTCCACATCTTTTCCGGCGAGGACCACCTGCGCAAAGAGGGGCAGTTGACCATCTTTCCATGACTATCGACGCAAAAGCCGGCGACCTCAACGAGGCCCAGCGGCGGGCCGTGGATTATGCCGGCGGGCACCTGCTGATCGTCGCCGGGCCCGGCACGGGAAAGACCCACACGCTCATCCACCGCATCGGCCGGACAGCCCGCCGTCTCCTGGACGAAGAGAAGCTGCTCGCCATCACGTTTACCAATAAAGCCGCCGAAGAGCTGGAGGAACGCCTTGCCCGGGATTTTCCGCAAATCCGGGATAAAGTTTTCGTGGGCACGTTCCACCGGTTTTGTCTTTGCTGTTTGAAGGAGCATGTCCGGGACGCTGGTCTTCCGACGGCATTCCGGGTGGCGAGCACCCGTGAATGCGAAGCGCTGGCCAAGGGGTTGTGGCCGGACCTTGGTAAACGCCGGCTCAAACAGAAAATTTTATCCATCTCCGGGTATAAAACGAGTCGTTTCACGGAAGAGACACCTTCCGACGTGGCGGCGTATAACGCGGCGCTTCGTGCCGGCGGCCTTTGGGATTACGATGACCTTCTTCTGGAGGCGCTGAAGCTTTTATCCGCCGGGAACGCGGCCGGATATTCATCTGTTTTTGTCGACGAGTACCAGGATATCAACGCCGTGCAGCACGCGCTGCTCAAGGAGCTGGTCCGCCAGGGGGCGAATCTTACGGCCATTGGAGACCCTAATCAGGCGATTTACGGGTTCCGCGGCGCGGACGTCGGGTTTTTCGAGAGTTTTCAGAAAGATTTCCCGCAAGCGCTGGTATTGTCATTGTCCGACAATTACCGTTCAGCGCCTAATTTACTGAAGGCCTCGGGACAAGTTGTTTCCCGTGAAAATACAATTGCGGTAGCGCCGTTGACTCATTCGGCCCCGCTTTGCGGGGCTCTCAGAGTCAACCCTGAGCAGGCCCCGTTTTTTAAGGCGGGGGGAGTCGAAGGGTTGACGGCAAAGATTTACACCGAAGGGCGGCTGACCGTTTACGAGGCCCCGACGGACAAGGCCGAGGCTGAGTATGTGGTGCACCAGATCGAGCGGATGGTCGGCGGGACGAGCCTTTTTTCGCGCGACAGCGGCCGTGTCGCCGCCGCCCAAAAGGCGGAGCGCGGGTTTGGAGACATCGCCGTCCTTTACCGGTTGAACGCCCAGAGAGTCGCCCTCCAGGAGGCTTTTGAGCGCCACGGGATTCCGTATCAGACCTCCGGCGACCGGCCGTTCGTGGAATTGACACCGATCGCTGAATTGATGACGCTGTTGAAGGCCCTTCGCGGCACCGGTACTTTACACGATGCGATGGCCGGGCTCCCGCAAACCGCCGCCGGCGAAAAGATCTTCAAGGACATCCGTCCCGCCTCGCAAGAAAATGTCGGGCGGTTTGTCCGCATGTCCAGGCGGTTCGACCAGGTCGGGGAATTTCTCGATTATCTGGTGCTGCAGCAGCCGGAGGACGCCGTTGACCCGAGGGCGGAATACGTGCACTTGATGACGCTCCACGCTTCCAAGGGGCTGGAATTCCCCGTCGTCTTTATCGCCGGGTGCGAAGAGGGGCTTCTGCCACTCTCCCTCGAAGGGATGACGGCTGACCCCGGGGAAGAGCGGCGGTTGTTTTACGTGGGGATGACGCGGGCCAAAGAAGCGCTGGTCCTGACGCATTCCCGCCGCCGGCATCTTTGGGGCCGGCGGCTTTCCGGCCGGCCGTCTTCTTATCTGGACGATATCGAACATCAGTTGAAGGAATATGAACGGGCGAGCCCGGCGCGCCGGCCCGGGGACCGTGATAAATCCCGGCAGATGGAGTTTTTCCCTTCGCCGTGAGTCCGGATGCCGCGCCGTCGTTAATTTGCCAGAAATCCTTTGCTATTGACGAGGGCGTCTTTATAATAAATAACTGCTTGTAAGACGAGTAGCAAGGATATGACTTCCCAGCCCACAAAACAGATTCTCCTGGTGGTCCGCGACAAAGAGCTGGCCAAATCCACGGCACAGTTCCTCCAGCCGTACAATTACCGCGTTGACGTGGCCTTCAGCGGCGCCGACGGACTGCGCCGTCTGCAGCACGTCCCCGACCTGGTGCTGCTGGAAGACGCGTTGTCCGACATGTCGGGCCTGGAGGTCTGCAAGGCCATCAGGATCAACGAGCTGTGGCGCGGCATCCCTATTATTTTTTTCACGGACAACCGGATATCCACCGAGGATATGGAAAAATTATACCGGTACGGCGAAGACCATATCAACAAGCCTTTTGACCAGCGGGAATTGCTCGCCCGCGTCGAGGTGGCCCTGGACCGCAGCCACCGCGTGGAATATTCCCAGGGGTCCAGAGATATCATCACCGGCGAAATAAGGAAAATTCTTCAAAATGAACTGATCATCCCGTTTTTCCAGCCCATATACGCCTTGCCGTCTTTAGAGCTGCTGGGCGTCGAGGCCTTGAGCCGGCCGTTTACGGACAGTTTTTTAAGCAACCCGGAACTTTTTTTCAAGGCGGCCCTGACCTTCGGGATGTACAACGAAGCGGAAAAACTGGCGTGGCGGAAGGCTTTTTACCACTGGCAGAGAAAGCTGGGTCGTGGGAAGTTGTTCCTGAACTGCACGCCTTATTTTATCGACCAGGGATCCCCGGACGGGGCGTTTTTTTCCAGCATCGGTGCCAACCCCGAATGTCTGGTGGTGGAATTGACGGAGAGGATGGCCATCCGCGACCACGAGATCCTCCTGGATAAATTAAACGGCATGCGTTCGCTCGGCGTCCAGATCGCCGTGGACGACGTAGGGAGCGGGTTCGCGGGGCTCGACACCGTGGCGGAAGTCAAGCCTGAATACATCAAGATCGATTTAAGCCTGGTCCGGGATATCCATCTGGATTCGTTGAAAAAGAATATCGTCCAGTCGCTCATTACTTTTTGTCATAAAAGCGGAATCTGGTTATGCACTTTAATCTAGTTATCGACGATCAGGCGGTATGGGGTAGCTTGCCGTAGCATCGTTTGTTCCATCAATCGATGAAAAATTTTGCCAACATGTTGCGAATGCCGCCT
>JACRHQ010000129.1 GCA_016217585.1 Candidatus Omnitrophota bacterium
AAAATGACCGTCCTCTCCTCGCCCTTGAATTGTTCGAGTTTCTTGCGCCGGGCGGCGGATTTGACCGGCAGAAAACCTTCAAAGATAAAATTATGGCACGGCAGGCCGGAGGCGGTCAACGCCGCCACAAGCGCCGTCGGGCCGGGCACGACCGTCACCGGGATATCGTTATCTTTGGCCAGCCGGATCAGATGATAACCCGGGTCGCTGATGCCCGGCGTGCCGGCGTCGGTCACCAAAGCAACGTCCTTCCCCTCTTTCAATAACTTCAAAAGGTATTCCCCTTTTTTAAACTGATTGTGCTCGAAATAACTCGTCAGAGGCGTATTGATCTGGTAATGCCTGGTGAGGATCTGCGTGTGGCGGGTGTCTTCGGCGGCGATGAGCTCGACGCTCTTGAGCGTTTCGACCGCGCGGAAGGTAATATCTTTGAGATTGCCAATTGGCGTAGAAACTATGTAGAGCATCTTAAGGTCACCAAGTCACCACGTCACAATGTCACCATGTTTTAGTTTTACGGGTGGCTTGGTGTCTTTGTGACCTTGTGACTTTACTCAACAGTTACCGACTTCGCCAGGTTGCGCGGCTGGTCCACATCGCAGCCGAGCTTGACCGCGATATAATAGGCCAACAGCTGCAGCGGGACCGCGACCAGAAGCGGCGTCAAAAGCTCATGCGTCCGCGGGACATAAATGGTCTGGTGGGCGTGGCGGGCGATGGCCTGGTCGCCTTCGGTGGCGATCGCGATGATGTTGCCCTTGCGCGCCCGGATCTCCTGCATGTTGGAAACCATCTTTTCATAGACCGGCGACTGGGGCGCGAGGCAGACAACCGCGCGGTACTCGTCGATCAGGGCGATCGGCCCGTGTTTCATCTCGCCGGCGGCGTATCCCTCGGCGGGGATATAAGAAATTTCCTTGAGCTTCAAGGCCCCTTCCAGCGCCGACGGGTAATTGATGTTCCTGCCCAAAAATAAAAAACACCCGAAATGCGAATTGGCTTTGGCAATGGCGGCGACGGCGTTTTTATGCTTAAAAATATTTTCGTAAAGCGACGGGATGCCCCGCAGATGTCTGGTCAAAAGCCGCCTCTGGCCGGCGGCTGTCCGGCGGTGGACACCGGAAAGCTTCAGGGCGAAAAGATACAGCATGCACAGCTGCGCGGTGTACGCCTTCGTCGAGGCGACCCCGATCTCGGGGCCGGCGTACGTGTACAGGACCCCGTCGGATTCGCGCGCCAGGGACGACCCCAGGACGTTGCAGATCGAGATGACCTTCGCGCCTTTGGCTTTGGCCTCACGGACGGCCGCCAGGGTGTCCGCGGTCTCCCCGGACTGGCTGATCGCCATGACCAGGGTATTACGGCCGATAACCGGCTGGCGGTAACGGAACTCGCTGGAGACATCGACGCTGACCGGCACGCCGGAAAGCCTCTCGATCACATATCTGCCGACGAGCCCGGCATGATACGCGGTCCCGCAGGCGACGACCACGATATTGCTGACCGCCTTCAGCTGCCGGTCGTTTAATCCCAGCCCTTCCAGATGCACCGCGCCGGCCTTCAGACGCTTTTGAAGCATCTGCCGCAATACTTCGGGCTGCTCGTGGATCTCCTTGAGCATGAAGTGGGCGTACCCCTGCTTGCGCACGGCGTCGAGCTTGAACGTCACATGGTCGACCTTGGGTCTGACGGCCTTGCCGCCGAAGGTAGAGACATCCACTTTGTCCTTGCGCAGGACGGCCAGTTGTCCGTCTTTAAGATAAATGATCTTGCGGGTGTGTTCCAGAATGGCGGGCGCGTCGGAGGCGATGAAGTTTTCGTTCTTTCCTAAACCGATGATCAGCGGCGAGCCGACGCGCGCGGCAACCAGCGTGTCGGGATGGTCGACGGACATGACCCCCAGGGCGAAGGCCCCGCGTAACCTTTTAATGGCCTTGCGGACGGCCGCCGGCAGGTCCCCCCGGTAATTTTCCTCGATGAGGTGAGCGACGACCTCCGTGTCCGTATCGGAGACGAACTTGTGTCCTTTGCGCCGGAGATCTTTCTTGAGCTCTTCGAAATTCTCGATAATGCCGTTATGGACGACCAGGATTTTGCCGGAGCAGTCCGCGTGAGGGTGCGCGTTGACTTTGCTGGGGACGCCGTGGGTCGCCCAGCGGGTGTGGCAGATGCCGATGGAACTTTCAGGGAAAGGGTGCGCCTTAAGGAGCGCCTGCAGGTCCTTGATCTTGCCGCGGGTCTTCTGCAGGAGCATGTGCCCTTTGTCCGAGGTGATCACCCCGATGCCGCTCGAGTCATAGCCGCGGTATTCGAGTTTCTTCAGGGCCTCCAGCAGGATCGGCGGGGCCTGCCTTTCTCCGATGTAACCGACGATGCCGCACATTTATTATTCTACACTGTATTAAATTACGTGGTCGGAAAGGTATTTCGTATCTCGTCGTTCGTATCTCGTCTTTTTGCGAAATACGAAATACGAGATACGAGATACGATTGTATTAACTCTTGCCCGCTTTAGGCCGGATGTTAATATACGTCGAAGCTTTTTTGTAATGGTCTTTTTTGTGCGTGAAGTACACGGCCCCGTCGCAGCCGGCAACCAGGTGGGTGCGGCCGATGATGTTCAACCCCGGCTTCCAGCGGTCGCCCTGGCGCGTCAACACAGTCCCCGCCGGGACATCCTGACCGCCGCTTACTTTCAGACCCTTCGTTTCCTTGTAATATTTATTTGTAATCCCGCCTTTTCTGGCCATAATAACTCCTTCTCCTTCTCTATTTTTTCTCCTTTAACGCCTGGTCAACCGCCGCTTTCCAGCCGGCCGCGTCGCGCGCGTTGGTCTTGCGGCCGTTGATATAAAACGTCGGCGTCCCGCGCACGCCCACCTGGTTGCCCAGGTCAATATCGTCCTGGAGATATTTCTCCCACTGGGCGTCCTTGCCCTGGTAATCTTTCCAGACTTTGTCGACGTTGAGGCCGATATCCTTGGCCAGCTTCTTGAAAAGTTCTTCCCCCCGGTTCTGGTTATTTTCCAAAAGGGCGGTGGCCATTTCCGCGTATTTTCCCTGCTCGCCGGCGGCCAAAGCCGCTTTGGCGGCGGGTTTCGCCTGCGGGTGGAAAGAAAGGGGATAATTTTTAATCATATAATTGACCTTGCCGGGGTCCGCCTTGACGGCTTCAACCATCGGGGCATGGAACCGGGAACAAAACGGGCACTGAAAATCAATGAATTCGACGAGCGTCACCGGCGCGTTCTTCTGGCCGATAACGGGCGTGTGCGTCACCGGGATGGTATAAACGGTCGTGAAATCTTCCGGCGGCGGGCCCGGCGGAGGCTGCGGAGGCTGGGCCTGGGCCTGCTGGACGGTCGCCTGGACAGTGCGCAACTGCGCTTCCAGCGCGGCCACCCGCTGCTCAAGCGTTTGGTATTTCTGCATGAACTGCGCCGACGGCCCGATTTCAAAAGAAGGCTGCTGGCTCGCGGTCAAATGTTTCTCCACGCGCTGCTGGGCACCAAGGATATCCGCCTGCTGTTTTAACAGCTGGCGCAACATCGGATCTTTCGCCTGTTTTGAAACAATCCCCACGCTGATCACGACCGCCAGGATCCCCGTAACGATGAGCGTAAAGTACTTGTTTTCCATGTTTTCCCTCCGTTGTTTTTTGTTAAATAACTTTAAAAGGATACCACGTTTTCCCTGAAATTTCTATAAAAGATTCTCGCTTCAG
>JACRHQ010000017.1 GCA_016217585.1 Candidatus Omnitrophota bacterium
AAAAAATAGAATTATGATTGATAAACATTATGTTTATCAAGCATAATTACTAACATCATTGATCACAACCATTATATTTATCAACCTAAATGTGTACCAGTACCTAATTTTTGATTTTCCATAGAATCCATCTTAACACATTGGAATATAAATGCAATATAATTGTAATATCACAACTTAACTAATTGTATATACTTATGATATTAATGTCAAATGATGTAATGTAGAAATTGTATCAATCTTTCTTTCCTTTCATCCGCGCCAAATCCCCCGCCCTGGCGGGTTTAATGCTCAAGTCTGTGCATTACGCAAGCCGTTGCGGTCGCTGCTTAAGATCGGCCGCAGGCGGATCATGCTGAAGAAAAGGTCCACGCTCTTGACGTGGTCGACGTTGCGGACCTCTTTGAGGATCTGCGGCAGGAACCAGGAGACGCCCAGGCGCAGGCAGGCGGAAATGAAAAAAAGCGAAAGGATCTTGTAGCCGGACAACGGCGGCAGGTACCGGACAAGCCATCCGCCCAGGAGCGCGCCGCAGGCGAGCGCGGAACCGTTGACGACGTTGAAATACGCGATGCACCGGGTCCTCTTTTGCGGGGAGGCCGCGTCGTAAATAAAATTAGCGGACGACAAGTTAAACCCCGCCCATAAAAATCCGGCGAACATCTCCACGCCGACCAGATAAAAAAGGGATTGATTCACGATCCAGAAAAGCGGGATCAACCCTAAAAGCCGCGAGGTCAGCTTGATGACCTTCAGGTTCCCGACCTTGTCCGCGTGCTGGCCCCAGCGGGGGATATTCAAATATAAAGCAAGCGGCGCCACCATGGTTACCATCGAATAAACAAGATAGTTGAATTTCAGATCCTTCAGCATAAGCACGGCAAAATACGGCGCGGCGAGGTTGACCGAAAAATTCATCAAGGCGACAAAGATGACGAACTTGGCGAAATTACTCTTCTTAAGCCGCAAAAAGAACTGCAGGAAAGAGAAAACGTCTTCTTTGTTGTAAGTCAACGGCGGTTCCTGCATCCGCTGGAGGGATAAAAACGACAGCGACCGGGCGAACAACCCCAGCCCGAAAAGGAGGCAAAACCCGTACAGAAGATTTTTTTGTTCCATGTGGTGCAGGATCAGCCCGCCGGTGATCATGCCCGCGACGCCAAGCAACCCGAGGTTCCGGCTCCGCCACCCAAAATATTCCCCGCGCCTGCTCTCCCCCACCAGGTCGCAGAGAAAACTCGCCCAGGCCGGCTGGAAGAACGTCCCCGCGGCGACGAACGCCACGGCCAGGGTGATGAATATCCAGTAATGCATCCGCCCCGCGATGGTCAGCGCGACGATGACCGACAAGGCGGCCAGCTGGACGATGATAAAAACGCTGACCATCTTCTTGCGCGACTTGAACTTCTCCGCGATCTCCGCGCTGAAAAGCTGGATGATCGAAGAAAAAAGGTTGATCGCGCCGTTTAAAATCCCGACGTGGCGCGCCGTGGCTCCCAGAAAAAGAATAAACGGCGTGAAGAATTCCTGAGTGAAACCCGTCGTCAAAACCCCGAAGGCCCCCTTGTACAGGGATATGTCCAGGCTTTTCTTTTTCGCGGCGGCGTCCATTTTATCCTTTATCAGGGCCCAGCTTGTCCAGCAGCCGGAGCAACCCGTCCAGGATCGTTAAAGGATGCGGGGGGCAGCCCGGGATGTACAGATCGACAGGGACCAGACCATCGACCCCGTTATGGACTTGCCTCCCCCCCTGAAAAGGGCCGCCGCTGATCGCGCAGGCTCCGACGGCAATGACGATCTTCGGACGAGGGACCGCCTCCCAGGTCTTCCTTAAAGCCAGCTCCATATTTTTCGTCACCGGGCCCGTGATCATCAGGCCGTCGGCGTGGCGAGGCGAGGCGACAAACTGGATGCCAAAACGGGACAAATCGAAAACCACATTGCCCATCGCCTGGATTTCCCCCTCACAGCCGTTACAGCCGCCCGCGCAGACTTGTCTCAATTTCAAGGATCTCCCGAAAATTTTTCTCATCTTGTCATCAAGCGCGGCGGCCAATTTGACCTCATCGCCCTGCAGAATCAAATCCTCTCGCCGGGAAACCGCCATCCGGTGGTCCCGGGCATACGTTACCCCCTGGATATCTTCCTGGAACAGCAGTTGCCCCATATCCACCGCTTCCTTGCCCGATACGGGTCTCCCCCGAAAACGTCTCGGGAAAGAAGGGACTTCTTTGGGATAGGACAATGTCCTGAATCCCTGTTTAAATCGATTGACGATGATCCCCCACATTGGTAAACCTCTTTAAAGGTGATCCGGCAATCCGGTTATCCGTGACTAGAATATCCGGATACCCGGATATCCGGTTTTCCTAGTCCCGGATTTCCAGATCCCCGGATTCCCTGCCTTTCGTGCTTCGAATTTACGTTAAAGATCATGCCCGGCGTAAGACAGATTAAAACTCTTGTTGCACAGCGGGAAATCGGAAATCTGGCCGCCGCGCGCCGCCATGGAAAGACCCGTCCAATTATGGAACGAAGGGTCTTTAACTTTGTAACGCGCGATTCGGGAATTTGAGTCCGTCATCGCCACGTGAACGACCTCCCCCCGCCACCCCTCGACCATGGCCAACGCCATGTGGCCCGGTTTCAATGCCGGTATCTTCACGCACAGATCTCCTTCCGGGATCCGGTCCAGAATATCCAGAAGAAATTCCAGAGACCGCTGCGACTCAAGCCAGCGGACCAGCGCCCGGGCGTAGACATCCCCCGACGGCACGGTGGAAATCGGGATATGATGGAAACGGTACATCCCGGAAGCGTAATCCGCGCGCACATCGACTCCGACCCCCGACGCGCGGGCCGCCGGGCCGACGAGCCCCAGTTCCCTGGCCGACAGATTTGAAACTATCCCTGTCCCTTCCAGCCTGGAAAGAACAGAAGAAGTATTGAAAAAAAGGCCGGAGATTTCCTTGAGGTCTTTGCGGGCGGTCCAAAGACGCCCCCGAAAATCCTCCGCCATTTTCTGGTCCAGGTCAAATAAACCACCGCCGGGACGGCACAAACTTCTTCCGTAACGGCTGCCGCTCAACTCCATCAATAAATTCAGGAATTCTCCCCGGAGCCTGCCGAAATACGCCGCCGCCGGCGCGAACCCGATGTCCGTACTCAACGCGCCGAAGTCTCCCACGTGGTTGGAAAGCCTCTCGAGCTCGAGCGCGGCGGCCCGGATGGCCTGCGCCCGCGGCGATACTTCGCAATCACTTAACGATTCCATGATATGGCAATACGCCGTCGCGTGAGCGATCACGGTGTCGCCGGCAATGGATTCCGCCAAAAGGACAGCTCTCTCGACGGAGACCTCTTCCATCATTTTTTCAATGCCGCGGTGCTGGTACCCCAGCTGGATTTCCAAATGCAAGACCTCTTCACCATGACACTGAAAGCGGAAATGTCCCGGCTCGATGATCCCGGCATGGACGGGCCCGACGGCAACTTCGTGGACTTCCTCTCCCTCCACGCGATAAAAAGGATAAACTCCAGGGACGGGCATTGAGGCCACCTCCGGCCACAGGTCCGGGACATCACGATAGTTCCGGTGATACCGCACCGGCTTGAGCCAGGGATGCCCGACAGGCACAACGGCAAACTGCTCCGCGATCTCCCGCTCAAACAGATGCGCCTGGGGAAGCTCGGGCGTTAATGATTGAAAAGATGCTTTTTGGGGCGGTATTCTCATCGCGCAAACCAACAGCTTGCCTTCTTGATCCCTGCCTAAAATTGCAAAAATCCTGATATTTCCATTATCTTCCGGGCAGGCCCCGCCGCCGGCGGGGCAGGCGAACAGATTAACGAGCCGGGCGCCTTGAGAACATCCTTCCAGGATTTCCCGGCGGAACAGCCCTTCGTCCAGGACGGGGACGCCGTCCAATTTCCAGCTTTGTCCATTACGCACGCAAAATTCTTGCGGGTCCATCTTATTGTCCTTTCAAAAGCGCGCTGGCTTCGTCGAGCAAATCGTAAAAAGGCCCGGGCACAAAGACCCCGGAGAAAAACAGGACAACCAGCAAAATGACCAGCGGCGCGATCATAAAAAAATTTTCTTTTTTGGTTGAGGCGGGGGCGTCCTGCGGCGGCCGGCCTAACGCCATCCTCAAAATGATCCCCGAATAACCAAAAAAGATCACCGATAAAGACAGGAAATAAAAAAATACAATCCAGTAATGTTGAGTGATGACCGCTTCCTTCAGGATCAAAAGCTCGCTATAAAAAATCCCGAAAGGCGGGAACCCGATGATCACGATAAAGCCCAGGACCAAAAATATCCCGGTCACGGGGATCCTGTGGATGACCCCCTGGATATTCCCGACTTTCTTGCTCCGGAAACTTTGATAAAGGTTCCCCGACACCAGAAAGATCAGCCCCTTGGCCAAAGCGTTATTGACCGCGTGGAAAAGGCTTGCCCAGACGGCCCCCCCTCCCAGGCCTATCCCCAGGGCCAGGATCCCCATATGCTCGACGCTCGAATAGCCCAGCAGCCGGTTAAAATCTTTCTGCCCCATGATGAAGACCGCGGCGATCCCCAAAGACAAAATCCCCAGAAGGATGAATATCGGGGAGACAAACTCCTGCAGGCGCGCGTGAAAACAGATCTGGGCGACCCTGCAAACAGCCAGGAAAGCGCAGGCCGTGACGGCCCCGGACATCAGCGCCCCCACGGGGGCCGGCGCCTCGCCGTAGGCGTCGGGTTTCCAGGTGTGCATCGGGGCCAGACCCATCTTCGTCCCATACCCCACGAGGAGAAAAATGACGCTCAACTTCAGCCACGACGGTGAAAGGAGCGCCGCGTTGTTGAGGAGATCCGCCAGAAATATGGTCTTGACCGGCGTCGCCGATATGGCCAGAAAAAGCGTGCCCAAAAGCCCCAGGGCGATCCCCAAAGACGAGATCAACAGATATTTCCACGTGGCTTCGATGCCCCGGGGTTTGCGGTAATAATTGATCAGCGGGGCGCTCAATAACGTCGTCGAGGCGATGGCGATCCATAATAACCCCATATGCCGGCTCATGGTGACCAGGGTCATGGACGAAAGAAGGCACAACAGGCACCCAAGAAAGATCCCGTTGGAACGCCGCCTCTTTTCTTTCAAATAACCGACGAGATAGATCGCGATGACAAAAAACAAGACGCTGACCAGGCTGAGGACCAGCTGGCTTAAGGCATCAAATCCCAAAAAAGGATTGAACTGGACATCGCGCGGCCCCTGCCAGAACCCGATCGTTACGGACAGATGGACGGCGCTCGTCAAAAAAAGGATTATCTTCCTCAACCGGTCTTGCCGTAAAAGAAAAACGACCGCCGCCATCAAGACCGGGAACCCCGTCAATAAAAACAATTCCATAAATTTAATCCCTCAAGTTCGTCAGATTGATCGTGCTCGCGCTGCCGAATTCCTGGTTGATATGATTGATGACGATCCCCATGATCAAAACACCCACAAAGATGTCCAGGAGGATCCCCATCTCCACCAACAGCGGGGTTTTCTCCAGCAGCAAAAGGGCGAAGAGGAAAATACCGTTT
>JACRHQ010000131.1 GCA_016217585.1 Candidatus Omnitrophota bacterium
CAGCCGGTTGAACATTACTGATCACTGGCGGAGTATTATCAAGAACGATCGTTCCTGTCAATACGTTGGAAATCCCTACAACCTTGCTTTCTTCTTGCCTTTGACTATGAGCATCACGCCAGTCACGGGCATCATCATCCTGTTTGATACGGATCAGCTTTCCGGAGATATCATAAATATAGTTTCCGTCAGCGACAAAAACGTTGTCCGCATTTCGCCCATCCCATACCTGGCTTACCTCGACCGGGATAAATTTATGTTCTTCTCCATGATCGTCATGGGGGACACGGGGAACAAGGGTCTGTCCACTTAATACAACCGTGTCCTGGGAATTTTCTGCGGGAGCAAGCCGAACGGTGTGCTCAATAAAGAATATTTTATGGATATCGTCTCCGTCGGCATCAAGACCGTTGGTCTTTCTTACCTCAAATTGTGCGCCAAAGACAGTCTGTCCGCTAACGGCAGCCGAAAAAGGGTCTGGTATATCTGAAACCGCATTGAGAAGAATCTTGCCTTTATGCTCTTGGTCCCAATCTGAATCCTCATCATGAGCAAAGGCAATATCAACAGACTTGGTTGAAAAAAGAGGTAAAGTTAAATTACTGAGAAGAACTAATAGGCAGGTAAGTCCCGAGCGGATAAAAACTTTAGAAAACTTGTCTAAGCTTGAACGGAACTTGCGAAGCGGTTTTTTTTTAGATTTCACGATTTCTCTAACTTCCTGTTGTCAAGCTATTCTAACCTAAACGTTCGTAGGGGGAACCAAAACCAAAATTAGGGGGATGAAAATGCAATCAGCGAAAGGATAACATGTTTTTCTTTAAAAGGCAAAAGTATTAAAGTATTAAAGTATTAAATTTCAACCTCACGCAGGTATTCCGCCATGTCTTCCGGCGGGATGGCGCAGATGTAAAACCCGCTCCCCTTCTCAAACCCGGCCATGCGCGTCAGCCGCGGGATGAACTCGATGTGCCAGTGATAATCGCCTTCAATCGTCTGCCAGCGGCCCGCGTCGGTCTGCGGACGGCGGAACGGCGCCGTCTGGATGACCATGTTATAGGCAATGTCGTCGAACCCCTGTTTGAATTTCCGCAGGACCATCTTGATCATCCCGGCCAGGTCTTCCTCGCGGCCTTCGACGCCGCGGGCGAAGTCGCAGTGGTGGCGTTTGGGAAGAACCCACGTCTCAAAAAGGAAACGCGCGGCAAACGGGATCACGGCCAGAAAATGTTCCGTTTCCAGGATGACGCGCTTTTTCGCCTCAAGTTCCTGGCGGATCAGGTCGCAATAGACGCAATGACCGTGCGCCTCAAAATATTTCCTGGCCCCCGAAAGCTTTTCCATAATCTCCAGCGACGGGACAGGCATGGCCATGATATGCGAGCAGGCATGATGCATGAACCGCGACAGGCCGTAATTCTTGTAAGCCAGGACGTGGACAAGATGGGTGTCGCAGGCCAGGGCATCGAAACGGGCCGCGTAGATCCTTATCAAATCACGGATCTGGGAAATTTCGAGGTCCGCCGTGTTGGCCACATGGACGGGTGTTTCGATAACGGTCTCATGGACTCCCGTGTTTTTAATCACCTCATAAAGGCCGTCACGCGTGACAGGGAACTCCTGGCCGGCGGCGTCAGACAGCGGCTGGGGACGGATGACGCGCACATCCCCGCAGGTGTAGACCGGCTCGTACGCCGTCGCGCACAAAAAACAATCTTCGGGGTTGTCCTGGTGGCGGCGGTGCACGGGGTCGATGAAGTTGCCCGGCCGGCGCGCCCGCTCGACAGCGATGATGACCCAGCGTCCGATCACAGGATCTTGTCTTAGTTCTGGCATATGTTTCTACTCGCTACTGGAATATAAATCCCGCTTCCAATTTGTGTCCTGTAATAAATTCAAAAGCGCTCATCGGCCTGGAGGCCTCCAGGTGCACTTCCTTGACGAGAAGTCCTCCCTGTCCCGTGGCGACGATAAAACCTTTCTTGTTGACCTCGGCCACCTCGCCGGGTTGACGCGTGGCGAAGTCCCCCGGGACGGCGTCCGCGTCCAGTATTTTCAACAATTTTCCCCGGTAACGGGTGCAGGCGCCCGGCCACGGCAACAGCCCACGCACAAGGTTGCGGATAGCGACAGCGTCCTTGTCCCAGCGGATGTCCCCGAGCTCTTTGGTCAGCTTCGGCGCCGTCGTCGCGGCCTTCTCGTCCTGGGCGGTAAAAGTATAATTTCCCTCCTCGATGGCGTCAACCGTCTTCAACAAAAGTTTCGGCCCCGCCTGCGCCATACGCGCGCGCAGCGTCACCGCCGTATCGTCGTCGAAAATCTTCATTTTCTCCTGGCAGAGGATATCCCCCGCGTCCATGCACGAGGTGACCTTCATGATCGTAAGACCCGTTTCCCGGTCACCGTTGAGAATCGCCCAATTGATCGGCGCCGCCCCGCGATATCGAGGGAGCAAAGAGCTGTGGACGTTGATGACCGGCGCGCGCGGCAGGACAAGGACTTCCGCGGGAAGCAACCGCCCGTAGGCGACCACGACGAACAAATCCCCGCCGCAGGATTTCAACCGCTGGAGGAACGCGCCCTCACGCAGGTCCACCGGCTGCA
>JACRHQ010000132.1 GCA_016217585.1 Candidatus Omnitrophota bacterium
ATTTCGCCGATATTTTTTACAATAATTGTGTCAAAAACGGGATTTTGCTGGTAGCATTGAAACCGGATGAGGTCGAATCGCTGTTTCAGCAGGTGATCCAAAAGCCGGGTGAGCAGGTGAGTGCCGACTTGGAAAAGCAGACCGTAACCGACCCGGCCGGCAAGTCATATCATTTCGACATCAATCCTTTTGCCAGGACGTGTCTTTTGAAAGGCCTCGACCATATCGGCTGGACGTTGCAGTTTGCGGACAAGATCAAGGCGTTTGAGCAGAGGCTGAAGCAAGAGAAACCCTGGCTAGCTTGATTCGTATCTCGTATCCCGGCGATCGTTGTTAAATTAAAACGAAATACGAGATACGGGCGACGAGATACAATTGCAGAATGACAAAACAACTCCCGCGTAAATACTCCTCAATTGTCACCGACGGTTATGAGCGCGCGCCGTCGCGCGCGATGCTGCGCGCCGTCGGATTCAAGGAAAACGACTTCCGGAAACCCCAAATAGGCGTTGTCTCCACCTGGAGCATGGTCACCCCGTGCAACATGCATATCGACAAGCTCGCGGTCAAGGCGGCCGGCGGTGTGGACAAAAACGGCGGCAAGGCGGTCATCTTTGGAACGATCACCGTCTCCGACGGGATCTCGATGGGCTCCGAGGGGATGAAATATTCTCTGGTTTCCCGCGAGGTGATCGCGGATTCGGTGGAGACGGTGGTCGGCTGCGAAGGTTTCGACGGGATCGTCGCCATCGGCGGGTGCGACAAGAACATGCCCGGGTGTCTGATGGCGATGGCCCGGCTGAACCGTCCGTCGGTTTTTGTCTACGGCGGGACCATTTTGCCGGGCTGCTACAAGGGAAAGAACCTCGATATCGTTTCGGTCTTTGAGTCGGTAGGCGCGTACGCGAACAAGAAAATCTCGGAAAAAGATTTGCATCACGTGGAATCCTGCGCCATCCCCGGGGCCGGCTCCTGCGGCGGGATGTACACGGCGAACACCATGGCGAGCGCCATCGAAGCGCTGGGGATGAGCCTTCCCAACAGCTCGGCGCAGGCGGCGATTTCCAGGGCGAAGGCGGCAGATTGTGTCAATGCCGGCAAAGCGGTGATCAGTCTCCTGAAAAAGAACATTTGTCCTCGGGACATTATGACGCGCGAGGCCTTTGAGAACGCCATTACCGTCGTCATCGCCCTGGGCGGGTCGACGAATGCCGTACTGCATTTGCTGGCCATGGCGCACACGGCGGGGGTGTCCTTATCGATCGATGATTTTACCCGCATTGGGAAAAACGTTCCGGTCTTGGCCGATTTAAAACCCAGCGGCCGCTTTGTCATGGCGGAACTGGTCGCTATCGGCGGACTCACGCCGTTGATGAAAATGTTGTTTGATGCCGGCTTGCTGCACGGCGATTGTTTGACCGTTACCGGAAAAACAGTCAAAGAAAATCTCAAAGGCGTTAAACCGTATCCGAAAAATCAGCAGGTGATCCGTCCGCTAAATGATCCGATCAAGAAAGAAGGGCACTTGGTCATTTTGTACGGAAACCTCGCCTCCGGCGGCGCGGTCGCGAAGATCACGGGGAAAGAGGGCAGCCGTTTTTCCGGCAAGGCGCGCGTGTTCGATTCAGAAGAGGCGGCGCTCCAGCGGATTCTCGACGGCACGGTCAAGGCCGGGGATGTCATTGTCATCCGGTATGAAGGGCCCAAGGGAGGCCCCGGCATGCGTGAGATGCTTTCGCCGACCTCGGCCGTGATGGGAAAAGGTTTAGGCAAAGAGGTGGCTTTGATCACCGACGGACGTTTTTCCGGCGGGAGCCACGGGTTTGTGGTCGGGCACATCACGCCCGAGGCTTACGTCGGCGGGCCGCTGGCGATCGTCAAGGACGGCGACCCGATCTCCATTGATACCGTCAAACGCGAGATCAATCTGGACATTCCTGAACAAGAGATCAAAGACCGGTTAAACTGCTGGCAGGCGCCCGCGCCCCGCTACACGCGCGGGGTATTGAGCAAATATATGAAAGAAGTGACTTCCGCTTCACAAGGCGCGGTGACTGATGGCCAGTAATTCATTCGGACGGATGTTTCACATTACCACCTTCAGCAAAAGTCATGGGCCGGCAGTCAGTCTAGTCTTTGACAGGATATTATAAATATGCTATCATTTTGATAGCATATTGAGAAAATGGAGATGAAAGTAATGTCCAGCATACTGGTAAGAAATTTGGATACCAGAATCGTTAATCGGCTTAAAACCATCGCGAAACAGCACGGACGGTCTTTGCAGGGTGAAGTCAAGGCCATTTTAACGCAGGCGGCGTCTTTTTTGATTGCAGAGACCGTATCCATATCCGCCCAATGGCATAAAAATTTGGCAGGGCGGGACTTAAGCGACAGCGCTGCTTTGATACGCGAGGACCGGAATCGTTGAGCACCCTTGTCATCGATGCCAGCGTTGCGGTTAAGTGGTTCCTCCCGGAAATACATTCCGAAGCCGCCGGAAGAATCTTGAAATCCAAACGAAAACTTTTGGCTCC
>JACRHQ010000130.1 GCA_016217585.1 Candidatus Omnitrophota bacterium
CCGCCGTTTTTTGCGCGCCCGGCATCCATTGTGCGGCAACGGTGTTACATCTTTAATCGAGGTAACCATCAGCCCGTTAGCCTGCAATGCCCGGATCGCCGACTCACGTCCGGATCCCGGCCCTTTCACTAAAACTTCCACGGTCCTCAAACCCAGATCCTTTGCGAGCCTGGCGGCATCCGCGGCGGCAACCTGTGCGGCAAACGGCGTCGATTTCTTGGACCCGTTGAAACCGACAATCCCCGGCGTGGACCAAACCAGGACATTGCCCATTGTATCTGTAATCGTAACGACCGTATTGTTGAACGTCGCTTTGATATGCGCAACGCCGGCGGTAATCCCCTTCAAGGCCTTTTTCTTGGCCTTATCTTTGGCCTTGGCCGGTTTCTCCGAAGAGGAAGGGGCCTGCTGTTCCTGTCGCTGCTGTGGTTTTATTTCTTTTTCCATAACCTGAGATCCCTTTTTCTGCCCTATTTGGATTTAGCCGCCGGCTTGGCGGAGGCGGCCGCCGCCGGTTTCTGCATGGCGGCAACAATTGGTTTTCGCCCCTTGCGGGTACGTGCGTTGGTCTTCGTGCGCTGTCCGCGGACCGGCAACCCCTTGCGATGACGTAGACCGCGGTACGTCCCGATGTCCATCAGCATCTTGATGTTCTGCCCGACTTCACGACGCAGGTCCCCTTCAATAATATAATTACTCTGGATAACGGCTGTCAGCTTCGCTATTTCTTCATCCGAGAGATCCTTGGCCCGGCGGTTGCCGTCGATACTAACCTGCTTCAAGACTTCCCGCGCCCGGGCCGGGCCTATGCCGTAGAGATACGGCAAGGCGGCTTCAATCTTTTTTTCTTTCGGGATGTCAACACCCAGAATTCTTGGCATACGAATATCCTTTTTATCCTTGTCTTTGCTTGTGCTTGGGGTTGGAACAGATCACACGCACGACCCCTTGGCGACGGATGATTTTGCAATGACCACAGATTCTTTTGACCGATGATTTTACCTTCATGTTTATGCCCTGAACGTTATTCTGCCCCGTGTCAGATCATACGGGGAGAGTTCTACTTTCACTTTATCGCCGGGAAGGATACGGATGAAATTTTTCCGGATCTTTCCCGAGATATGCGCCAATACCAGATGCCCGTTATCCAGCGCCACGCGAAACATCGCGTTCGGCAGCGCTTCTTTAACAACACCCTCAACTTCAATCAGTTCTTCTTTAGCCATGCCTTTGAGTTAAAATCTTCGGACCTTCGGCGGTCACCGCAATGGTATGCTCGAAATGTGCGGAAGGTTTCCCGTCCTGGGTAACCACCGTCCATCCATCCGCTAAAACCTTGGTCTGCCATCCTCCCGCATTGACCATCGGTTCGATGGCGAAGACCATGCCTTCCTTTAAAACCGGGCCCTCATGCGCCGGCCCGAAATTCGGGATTTCCGGATCCTCGTGCAAATTCCGGCCGATGCCGTGGCCGACGAAATCCCGGACCACTGAAAACCCGTTAGATTCCACAAAGACCTGAACGGCGTGCGAAATATCCGACAAATAATTGCCGGGTCTGGCCTGCGCAATCCCCAGATATAAGGACCGCCCGGTCACCTCCAGAAGTTTTCTGAGCACCGGACCAATCTTGCCGATGCCAACCGTCACGGCCGTATCCACGTAATAATTCTTGTGGAGAATCCCCACATCAAGGCTGACGATATCGCCGTCTTTGATCCGCCTGTCTCCAGGGATGCCATGGACGACTTCTTCATTGACCGATGCGCAGACGCATCCGGGGAACCCGCGATATCCCTGGAAAGCCGGAAGGACGGCCTTGTCGCGGATCAATTTTTCCGCCCGCCGGTCGATCTCCCGGGTCGTCATCCCTTCTTTTAAAGAGCGCGCCAATTCTTCCGTAATCGCCGCCAGGATTTGCCCACCTTCGTGAAGGACCGCGATCTCTTGCGGTGTTTTAATGCTTATTGAGCTTGCGGTCTTCATGAAAAGTCTGCATTAAGACGTCCTGAACCTCTTCCGAATCCTTGTCAGCATCCAGCTTCTCAAGTTTTCCCTGGGCCTCGTAATATTCAATGACCGGCCTGGTATTTTTCAAATACACATCCATCCGCGTCCGGATGGTCGCCTCGTTATCGTCGGCCCTTTGGTACAATTCTGCGCCGCACGCATCGCAAACATTTTGTTTGCGCGGCGGCTTGTTGCGGATATGAAACACCGCCCCGCAACCACGGCAGACCCGCCGGCCGCCAAGCCGCTGAATAATAACCGGCAACGTCGCCTCCAGGTACAAGACGTACTCAAGCGGCTGGTGAATCTGGCCGAGGATACGGTCCAGATCTTCCGCCTGCTTGCGCGTGCGAGGGAAACCGTCAAGCATATACCCATGCCGGACCTGCTTGTCCCGATTCAATTTCTGCTCGATAAGACGAATAACCAGGTCATCCGGAACCAACTCGCCTTGATCAACAAATCCCTTCGCCTGCCGCCCGATATCCGTTCCATTCTTCATCTCTTCCCGGAGCATGTCACCGGTTGAGATATGGATCAGATTCAGGCTTTCTTTTAAAAGAGCGGCCAGGGTCCCTTTCCCGGCTCCCGGCGGACCCAGCAAGACCAGTTTCATCTCCGGCCTCTTATCATCTGGCCGGAACGCATAAACCCGTCGTAATGACGCATCAGAAGATGCGATTCAATCTGCTTCATCGTATCCAGCATAACCCCGACTGTAATCAAGACGCCCGTTCCGCCAAAGAACGACGCCACCAGGTACGGGACTTTGAAGGAAGCCATAATGGCATCCGGCATAATCGCGATAACACAAATAAAGATGGCCCCCGCCAGCGTGATGCGCGTGATAACAAAATCCAGATAATCCGAGGTCTGGGTCCCGGGCCTGACTCCCGGGATGAAGCCGCCGTGCTTTTTCATGTTTTCGGCGACGTCAACGGGATTAAAGACAATCGCCGTATAAAAATAACAGAAGAATACAATCAAAATTCCGTACACCGCGTAATACCAGAAATGGCCGCGCAAAAACATGCTGGTCAGGGCCTGAAATCCGTGATGCGGGATGAAACTGGCCAAAGTCGCCGGAAAAAGGATAATCGACTGGGCAAAGATGATCGCGATAATTCCCGAGGTATCGACTTTCAGCGGAATATACGTATTCTGCCCGCCGTAAACCTTGCGTCCCACAATGCGTCGCGCGTACTGGACCGGGATCTTGCGCTGGGCCTGCGTAATCAACGTGATAGAAATAATAACCCCGATCAGGAAGAAAACCATCACAAGCAAAGTCAACGGCTGCAATTGAACGGTTCCGCCGGCGGCCGCGGGCGACATCAGCCTGATCAGCATATGGATGGCCGAAGGGGCCGATGAGATGATCCCCGCCGTGATGATCAGCGAAATCCCGTTGCCGATCCCCTGTTCCTGGATCTGCTCACCCATCCACATCAGAAAAAGCGTCCCCGCGGATAGCGTAAGAACCGTCACCAGACGAAATCCCCATCCTGGATTATTGACCAGCTGAAGTCCCTGGAATACCGTTCCGGATTTATCTTCAAGCCAAAGAGCGATAAAAAACGACTGGACAAGGCAAAGGACCAACGTCCCGTAACGCGTATACTGGTTGATCTTGCGATACCCGGCCTGGCCTTCCTTCGCCAGACGCTCCAGCGCCGGGATGACCGCCGTCAGAAGCTGCATGATAATGGAGCTGGAGATGTACGGCATGATCCCCAACGCGAAAACCGTCGCTTTTCCCAAGGCCCCGCCGGAAAACATGTTCATAACGCCGAATATGCTCCCGCCCGTCGTGGAACTGATGCGACGGAAGAATTCGGCCAGGATGGATCCATTAACACCAGGGGTCGGCAGATAGCAACCGACCCGGTAAGCCACAAGGATGGCCAGGGTAAATAAAATCTTTTTCTTTAGTTCGGGTATCTTGAAACAATTGGCAAATGACGCAATCATGCGATAAAAAGATTATTTCTTCCCTTTGGATTCCGGTGCCCCTTGAACCGTCGTAGCCGTTTTGTCCGGCGCCGCATTCTCCCCGGCTTGCGTGATCTTTCCACCGGCTTTAAGGATTTTTTCCCGAGCCGTTCCGGAGACGCTGCCGCCCTCAACGACAACCGGCACGCTCAACTCGCCGTCTCCTAAAATCTTAAAAGGTCTGCGAACGCTTTCAATAAACCCCCGGGACTTTAAAAAGGCGGCATTGACCACTGTCCCCTTTTCCAGTTGATTCAACTGTTCGACATTAAGAACCTGGTTGAGGATCGGCCGTTTGCTGCGAAACCCCACCTTGGGAAGACGTTTGGCCAACGGCATCTGGCCGCCTTCCAGGGTGCCGACGAGCATGCGCCCCTTGCTGCGGGACCCCTGCCCTTTTTGTCCGCGGCCGCTGGTCCGGCCGTGACCTGATCCCGCGCCCCGGCCAACGATTTTCCGGCGTTTACGCGAACCCTCGGGAGATTTTAATTCATGGATATGCATCGAGATTATTCTTTCTTTACGGTGTCGGCCGCTTTCAAACGGCTCAACCCGTCCATCGTGGCTTTGACCACGTTGATGGGATTGTTCGAACGGTGGCATTTGGTCAAAATGTTGCGGATCCCCACCCCGTCGCAAACAGCCCGCACCGGACCGGCCGCGATAACGCCGGTTCCCTCCGCCGCGGGTTTCAACAGGACAGTGGCCCCCCCACAATGGCCGATGATCTCATGAGGGATAGTTAATCCATTCAACGAAACGATCATCATATTTTTCTTGGCCGTGGCGATCGCCTTGCGGATGGCGATGGAGACTTCCGCCGCCTTCTCGAGGCTATAACCGACCTTCCCCTTGGCGTTCCCTACAACCACCAGCGCGCTGAACGAAAGTTTCTTGCCCCCCTTGGTGACCTTGGTAATCCGGTTGATAGAAATGACCTGCTCAACCGCCTCGGAATCGGCACCCTTACCCGAATCACGTCCCGGACGTTTAAAATCCGGATCCCGGTCTCCCTGCCCTTGCGGACCGCCCCTTCTTCGGTGGCCGCCCGAAGGTTTTTCCTCTAAAGCCACTTTTGGTTGTTCGCTGATATCCACCATGGTGTCCGTACCTTTTCTTTAATTAAAATTCCAACCCGCCCTTGCGCGCGGCCTCGGCAAAGGCCTTGACGCAGCCGTGGTACAAATAACCGCCACGGTCGAAACAAACCTTTGTAATTCCCTTTTTCCTGGCTTCAGCTGCAAATACTTCCCCCAAACAAGCGGCCGCGTGCGCGTTACCCCCGTTATCCTTCAATTGGGAACGAACGCCTTTGGCCAAGGTAGACATACCGAACAAAATTTTTCCGCTCGTATCATCAATGGCCTGGGCATAAAAATTCTTCAGACTGCGATGTACACAGACCCGCGGCTGTTCGCCTGTCCCCGCAACCCGCTTGCGTATTCGTTTGTGCCGGTAAATTCTGCCCAATTCTTTTCTCAATAAAGTCATAAATGAAGCCTAGCTTTTTGTGACCGATTTTCCTTGTTTGCGCCGGACAAATTCACCTACGTAACGCAGTCCTTTACCCTTATACGGCTCGACGGGTTTAAGCGCCCGGATCCTGGCTGCTACTTCACCGACGGCCATGTTATCCGCCCCTTCGACCGTAATTGCGGTCTGGGTGGGTGTGGTCACCTTGACCGTACCTGGCACTTCGAATTCCACCGGATGGCTCAACCCCAGATTAAAGACAACCTTATTCCCCTGAAGCTGGGCGCGGAAACCCAGCCCCTGCAATTCCAGGTCCTTCTTATGACCTTTGGTAACACCGGTTATCATGTTGACCAGATGCGCCCGGATGGTCCCGTGGTTGGCCCTGGTCTGCTTGTCATCGGAAGTCCGCGTGACCAGAAGGTGTCCGTCTTTTAACTCCACCTTGATGCCGGACGGGAGATTCAGGTCCAGTTTCCCTTTTGGCCCTTCGATGTGGACGTTCAAAGAGTCGATGTTGGCTTTCACCTCTTTGGGCACCGCAACCGGGATTTTTCCTATACGAGACATACCCTGTGACTCCTTAAGTCCTTACCAGATATAACACAAAACCTCGCCACCGATTTTTAACTTCCGGGCTTCACGGTCCGTGACAACCCCTTTGGAGGTTGAAATAACGGCCGTCCCCAGACCGTTAAGCACGCGCGGAAGTTCATCGCTCTTTTTATAAATCCTTAACCCAGACCTGGAGACCCTGCGCAACCCCATGATCGCCGGCTTCTTGTTCTGATATCGCAAATATACCTTGAATGTCCCCTGGACATTATCCTTCATCAAGCGGACGTCCTCAATATAACCGTCGTTCTTGAAGATATCCAGGATCTTCCCGCTTAATCGCGAGGCGGAAATATCCACGGTCTCCTTCTGGGCCTGGACGCCGTTACGGATTACCGTCAACAAATCACTGATGGGATCATTTAATGACATATTAGCTAAACCTCGATATTTTTCAAATGGTTCGACTTCGTCGAAAGATTACCAACTTGCTTTTTTAACACCCGGGATTTCACCGCGCCAGGCCAATTCCCTGAAACAAATACGGCATAACCCGAACCGGCGATAGAACGATCGTGACCGGCCGCATATCTGACAACGGTTGTATTTTCTGCTTGAAAATTTCGGCTTCCTGGCGGCCTTCAGAACCAACGCTTTTCTTGCCATAAAACTTTCTTTCCTATCTTTTGCTGAACGGCATCCCCAAGAGCTTCAGGACTTCTTTGGTCTGTTCCTGGGGACCCTTGTTAAAGACAAAGATGATGTCCATCCCCTGCGAATGGAGTATTTTGCCCGTATCAATTTCAGGAAAAATCGCCTGGTCGCTGATCCCGATGGCGTAATTGCCCTGCGCGTCAAAAGATTTGTTCGATACCCCGTTGAAATCACGGATACGCGGCAGGGAAACGTTGACCAGCCGGTCCAGAAATTCATACATTCTGATCCGGCGCAGCGTCACCCGACAACCGATCGGCATGTTGTCCTTGATCTTGAAATTGGAAATAGCCTTCTTGGCACGGGTGATAACCGGCTGCTGGCCGGTGATCGTCGCCAGGTCCTTGACCGCGCTTTCCAAAGCCTTCATATCCGTAATCGCCTTGCCGACGCCCATGTTGATGACGATCTTCTCCAGACGGGGCACGGTCATCGCGTTACGGATCCCGAAAGTCTCCTGCATCTTAGGAACAACTCTCTCTCTATACTCTTTATGCAAACGCGGAACCACTTTTAGACAACCTCCCCGCTTTTTTTCCCGACGCGGACTTTCGTTTTATCTTTAAGGATCGATGCCGCCAGACGGGTCGGACGGTTCGTCTTTTTATCGACCAGCATGATGTTCGATGTATGGATCGACGCCTCCACTTCCACGATCCCGCCCTGGGGATGCTGCTGGGTCCGGCGCTGGGCCTTCTTCACCAGGTTGATACGTTCGACCAACGCCCGGTTTTGTTTCGGGAATACCTGCATCACTTTTCCCGTCTTGCCTTTATCCCGCCCGGCAATCACTATCACATGGTCATCTCTTTTGATACGCAGCATTTTAAAC